>NZ_KI912267.1:257326-260106 GCF_000235425.2 Pseudofrankia saprophytica | reverse complement strand
TCTACCTGCAGGCCTTCGCCGCGCTGGGCGTCTCTCCAGGAGCGAGGGCCTACTACGACGCCCACCGCGCCCGCGGCGCCACCCACCACCAGGCCCTACGCGCACTGTCGAACCGGCTCGTCGGCATCCTCCACGGCTGCCTACGCCACCACACCCCTTACGACGAAGCCACCGCCTGGCCCAGCCAGACCGACCAGAAGATCGCCGCTTGACAGTTAGAACCGTGGGATATCTAGGACGGGCGCGCGGCGGCGGACGCCCGGGCGTCCGCCTTGCGGAGGCGCCAGATGCACTCCGATGGCCAGCGGCGTGCCCACTCGTTGTCCGCGCGTTGGCGGCCGCTCAGGGTCGGGTCGTCCTTCGGACGGGTCTCCAGCAGGTCCTCGACGACCAGCCCGCAGGAGCGGAACAGACCGATCCACTCGCTGTACGGCAGGTTGGCGCTCACGAGCCCGTCGGCGTCGGCGAACATCCGCAGGTCGAAGTAGTCCCTGGCCAGCCTGCGGCCCGCGCGGTCACCGCCCGCCTCGACGGTGATCTCGTAGAGCGGGCTGATGTGGCTGAACGCCAGCAACCCGCCATTGCGCAGAATCCGAGCCGCCTCCGGGATCGCGTGGCGCGGGTCGGCGAACGAGAACGCGCCGTGGTCGGCGAACACGACGTGGAACGAGCCGTCGGCGAACGGCACGTCCTCGGCGCTCGCCTGGACCAGCGGGAACGTCAGCCCGGTCTCCCGCTGGAGGCGCAGGCTGTGCTGCAGCTGGCGTTCGGAGAGGTCGAGCCCGACCGGGTTGGCGCCGCGGCGGGCGAGCGCCGTCGACCACTGGCTGCCGCCACAACCCATCTCCAACACATCGAGCCCGGCGACGTCGCCGAAGATGTTCAGCTCCGACTCCGGCAGCCCCCACAGGCCCCAGGCGACGTCTCCGGTGAACGCCTGGCCGCGGATCCGCGGGGCGTTGAAGCGCTGGTAGTCGTCGGAGATCTCGTTCCAACGGTCCCGGTTGGTCCGCACGTGGGTACCCACGACGTCGCTCATCGGCTTCTCACCGGTCGCTCGTCCGTTCTTCGGTGCTCTGACGTTCGATGCCCTGACGTTGCCAGCCAACAACGTTCGTTGACGTTGTTGGCTGGCGTTGTTTCCTGAAGCTCTCTGGATCCTGAAGCTGTCTGGAGGTGGTGCACACCCGGCCGCCGCCGCGCACCCGGCTGCCGCCTGGTACCCGCGGCTTTGGTGCCCGCGGCCTGGTGCCGGTTGCCAGCCGCCGCCGCCTGACGTCGCCGCGGCACCGGCAGGGAAAGACGACTGGTCGGGCGCGTCCTCGTGGCACGAGCAGGCGACCGGACCTGTGACCGAGGTCCTGCCGCGGGAGGCACACAGTGACCAGGGAGCGGTGGCCAGGGAGTCGACTCTAGGGGACGGCTTCCGACGGGCACGTCCTGGGTCCGGCGAGGCGCCGCCGACGTCCTGGCCGCGGTGGCCACATCGCCATGGGGAGTCGAGGGGGATCCCGCGTTCGAGCGGCGCGGGCTTCGGCGGGGCCGGTGGGCGTGGAGCAGGGCGAACGGGTCCGGCCGGAGCGGGCGAACCCTCGCGGGCAACCGGCGGACCCGGCGGACCACCGGGCGGACCCGCGTGGGCTTACGGGCGGACCCGCGTGGGCCACGGAGCATCCGCACCGGCCATCCTCGTGCCGGGTGCGGACCGTCACATCACCCCCCTGACAAACCAAGTTTGCCGGGGTGTAACGTTACGTCTCGCCTCACCAGCTACGGCGCGAGCCGCGGCGACCGGGGTCGGCATCGTCGCCGGAGCACCGTGACACCGGGCCCCGATGAAGTCGACAAAACGGGGCGAGGTAAGGTGCTCCAGGACTCGAAAGTGGCGGTCAACCGGCTCAGCCGGAGTGAATCGACATCGGGTCGTCGTATCGGGTGACAGACCAGAAAAACCCGCGAAAGAGCCGCACGATTGGCTCGCCGGACCATCTGGTAAGTTTCCAGGACACGACAGGGCGACGCCAAATTCGGCCAGCGGCGGGATTTGACAGCCCTTCGGAAGCTCCGTAAAGTTCGACAGGCTCCGCGCCCCGGGAAACCGGGTGCGAGAAACACTTCCGGCCCTTGGGCCGGAGAACGAAAACGAACTGGTAGCGTACAACCGGCTCCGGTCGGTACGCGTCGGTGAAGTACCCCAACAGGGTGTGGATCCGGTTTATGCGTCCGCTCCTTGAGAACTCAACAGCGTGCCATAGAAGTCAGTGCCATAAATACCCCGTTCCGCGGGTGGCGCTGCTGGTCTGGTTTGATGCCGGGTTGGTGGTGTTGTCTGTGGGGGTTTGTAAGGTTCCTTTGGCATTTGATGGACGATCTACGGATCTGTGTCCATATTTTGCCGGGGTTTCTCCCATCGAGGGAGTTTAAAGCATCGATGGAGAGTTTGATCCTGGCTCAGGACGAACGCTGGCGGCGTGCTTAACACATGCAAGTCGAGCGGACCTTCGGGTCAGCGGCGAACGGGTGAGTAACACGTGGGCAACCTGCCCCAGGCTCTGGAATAACTCCGGGAAACCGGGGCTAATGCCGGATATTCACACCTTCGGGCATCTGGTGGTGTGGAAAGATTTATTGGCTTGGGATGGGCCCGCGGCCTATCAGCTTGTTGGTGGGGTAATGGCCTACCAAGGCGACGACGGGTAGCCGGCCTGAGAGGGCGATCGGCCACACTGGGACTGAGACACGGCCCAGACTCCTACGGGAGGCAGCAGTGGGGAATATTG
>NZ_KI912267.1:238379-257226 GCF_000235425.2 Pseudofrankia saprophytica | reverse complement strand
GCCAGCCGCATATCCCGTTCCAGACATCCCGCCCCCCTCACCACGGGCGGCGGGTGTCGGGCGGAGCGGCGACGCAGACCCGCCAGCGGCCAGGGAGCGGAGGGCGCTCAGCGCCTGACCGCGTTCCGCGGCGCGCTCGTGATCTCCGCGTTCCGCGGCGCGCTCGTGATCTCCGCGTTCCGCGGCGCGCTCGTGATCTCCGCGTTCCGCGGCGCGCTCGTGATCTCCGCGTTCCGCGGCGCGCTCGTGATCTCCGCGTTCCGCGGCGCGCTCGTGATCTCCGCGTTCCGCGGCGCGCTCGTGATCTCCGCGTTCCGCGGCGCGCTCGTGATCTCCGCGTTCCGCGGCGCGCTCGTGATCTCCGCGTTCCGCGGCGCGCTCGTGATCTCCGCGTTCCGCGGCGCGCTCGTGATCTCCGCGTTCCGCGGCGCGCTCGTGATCTCCGCGTTCCGCGGCGCGCCATAGCCAGCCGGGATCATGGGTTGAGGCACGGCCCCGAGGCGCGGTGATCGCCGGCCAGGTGTGAGAACCGGCGCCCGCTGGCGTGCCCGGATCTCCGTTCTGGTGATGGAAGGGTTGCGCACGATGGCCACAGATGGCGCGGATGACGGTGTGGGGGTCCAGGAGAGTCCTGGGAGGCTTCCCGACGTGGCTCCCGCGGACTTCGCCAGGCTCGACCTGCGAGTTGGCCGAATCGTCGAGGTTCGGGACTTCCCGACCGCGCGGAGACCGGCCTGGCGGCTGACGATCGACTTTGGTCCCACGATCGGTGCGCTCACGACCAGCGCCCAGGTGACGAACTACCCGCGAGCGGAGCTGCTCGGCCGCCTGGCCATCGCCGCCATCAACCTTGGCGTCAGGCAGATCGGGCCGGTACGCAGTGAGTGCCTCGTGCTTGGCGCTGTGGACCCGGACGGCGTCGTGACATTGCTTGAGGTGCCCGAAGGCACCGCTATCGGCCTCCGGATCGCCTGAGTTCTCCGGATCGCCCGAGTTCTCTGGACTGCCGGAGTTCGCGCGTCACATCTCGCGAGCCGCGGTATGCGTTCCGCGGTCCGAGGCGCGCGGTACGAGGCACACGGACCGGCGGCCGGCTCGGCTTCGGAATCGACTGCGTCACAGTCGGTTGGCCGACCGCGGGTCCACTGGCACCAGATAGATGGACGTCCTACTATCGGGAGACCGAGCTACGCCGCCACCCCGTTGGACACAGGGGCCGTCTCTCAGGAGTGCATGCGATGGGTGCAACCTCAGCCCTCCACAAGCCGGTCTACCCCTTCCGGGCCGTCACCGCCGGCTCGCTGTTCGACGGGCACGACGCTGCGATCAACATCATGCGGCGGTTGCTGCAGGCCCAGGGTGCCGAGGTGATCCACCTTGGCCATGACCGTGGCGTCGAGCAGGTGGTAACGGCCGCAGTGCAGGAAGACGTCAACGCCGTCTATGTGTCCTCCTACCAGGGCGGACACGTCGAGTACTTCAGCTACCTGGTTGAGCGGCTCCGTGAGCGGGGCGCAGGCCACATCCGGGTGTACGGCGGCGGGGGCGGCGTCATCGTTCCAGAAGAGATCGAGCTGCTGCACGCGCGTGGAGTCGCGCGGATCTTCTCGCCGGCGGACGGGCAGCGGCTCGGCCTTCCCGCGATGATCAACGTTACGCTGCAGGAGAGCGACCGGGACCTCGCGGTCGAGGCGCCCTCCCTCGACGCGCTGCTCGCGGGTGACGAGACGGCGCTGGCTCGGTCGATCTCCGTCCTCGAGACAGGCCGCTTCCCTGAGTTCGCGCAGGCCGTCCAGGCGGCCGCCGCTGACCGGACGGTCCCCGTGCTCGGCATCACCGGGACCGGTGGCTCCGGTAAGTCATCGCTGACCGACGAACTGATCCGCAGGCTTCGCCTCGACCAGGAGGACAAGCTGCGGATCGCGGTAATCGCCGTCGACCCGACCCGCCGACGTGGCGGTGGAGCGCTCCTCGGCGACCGGATCCGGATGAACTCCCTCGGCGACACGGCGCCTGGCGGCCCGGTCTACTTCCGCTCACTCGCGACCAGGACTGCCGGCGCGGAGGTCCCCGAACATCTCGCCGAGATCATCGCAGCCACCCAGGTTGCCGGCTTTGACCTGGTCATTGTCGAGACTCCCGGCATCGGGCAGGGAGACGCGGCCATCGTGCCGTATTGCGACGTCTCCCTCTATGTGATGACGCCGGAATACGGTGCTGCCTCCCAGCTTGAGAAGATCGACATGCTGGACTTCGCGGCCGTCGTCGCCATCAACAAGTTCGAACGGCGCGGTGCCGAGGATGCTCGTCGCGATGTCGCCCGGCAGATGGTCCGCAACCGGGAAGCGTTCGGCACTCCCTGGGAGGAAATGCCGGTCTTCGGCACCTCGGCGGCTCGTTTCAACGACGACGGCGTTACCAGGCTCTACCAGGAGCTCAAGGGCCTGCTCGGCGAGCGCGGCCTGGCCCTCGGGCCTGGAACGCTGCCCGTCGTCACTGTGCGCGCCTCCAGCGGTCTGACGACCGTCGTTCCGCCGGCGCGGGTGCGCTACCTCGCGGAGGTGGCCGAGAGTGTCCGCGGCTACCACGCCAGGACCGAGCAGCAGGTAGCGGCCGCCCGTCGGCGGCAGCACCTCACCACCGCGCTGGAGGCACTCGAGGAGGCCGAGGCGCGCTCGGATATCCCGGCCGGCGCGCCCACCTCGGCGACGGCCGCCGTTGCCGCGCTGCATCACGAGGCCGACGCCGCGCTCGAACCGGAGACGCGCAAGCTGCTCGAGTCCTGGCCGGCACTCGTCGCCGAACGTACCGGCGACGAGATGGTCTACCGGGTGCGGGACAACGAGATCCGGACGCCGCTGACCCGGACGACGCTGTCGGGCACCAAGGTTCCGAGGGTGGCCGTCCCGAAGATCGACGACGATGGTCGCCTGGTGCGGTTCCTGCGCCGGGAGAACCTGCCGGGGCTGTTCCCGTTCACCGCAGGCGTCTTCCCGTTCAAGCGGGCCGGTGAGGCGCCGGCGCGGATGTTCGCCGGCGAGGGCGACGCCTTCCGGACCAACCGGCGGTTCCACTTCCTGTCGGAAGGTGCGGCCGCGACCCGGCTCTCGACCGCCTTCGACTCCGTCACGCTCTACGGTCGGGACCCGGAGACGCGCCCGGACATCTACGGCAAGGTCGGCACCTCGGGCGTGTCGATCGCGACACTCGATGACATGAAGGCGCTCTACGACGGCTTCGATCTTTGTTCGCCGACGACGAGCGTCTCCATGACGATCAACGGTCCGGCGCCCGCGATCCTCGCGATGTTCCTGAATGCCGCGGTTGATCAGCAGTTGGCCAAGTTCGCGGCTGAGAACGGCCGCGAGCCGTCGGCCGACGAGGGCGCGGCGATCCGAGCCAAGGCGCTGTCGACCGTGCGCGGCACCGTGCAGGCCGACATCCTCAAGGAGGACCAGGGCCAGAACACCTGCATCTTCTCCACCGAGTTCGCCCTGCGCTGCATGGCCGACGTGCAGGAATGGTTCATCCAGAACGCGGTCCGCAACTTCTACTCGGTCTCGATCTCCGGCTACCACATCGCCGAGGCCGGGGCCAACCCGATCAGCCAGCTCGCGTTCACGCTTGCCAACGGCTTCACCTACGTCGAGGCCTATCTCGCCCGCGGCATGAAGATCGATGACTTCGCGCCGAACCTGTCGTTCTTCTTCTCCAACGGCATGGACGCCGAGTACAACGTGATCGGCCGGGTCGCCCGGCGAATCTGGGCCGTCGCGATGCGCGAACGATACGGCGCCGGCGAGCGCTCGCAGAAGCTGAAGTACCACGTCCAGACGTCCGGCCGGTCCCTGCACGCGCAGGAGATGAACTTCAACGACATCCGGACGACGCTGCAGGCGCTGTGCGCGATCTACGACAACTGCAACAGCCTGCACACCAACGCCTACGACGAGGCGGTGACGACCCCGACCGAGCAGTCCGTCCGCCGCGCACTGGCCATCCAGATGATCATCGACAAGGAATGGGGCCTGGCCGGCAACGAGAACCCGCTGCAGGGGTCGTACATCATCGAGGAGCTCACGGACCTGGTCGAGGAGGCGGTGCTCGCCGAGTTCGAGCGGATCTCCGAGCGCGCCGGCGTGCTCGGCGCGATGGAGACCGGCTACCAGCGCGGGCGGATCCAGGACGAGTCGATGCTCTACGAGCACCGCAAGCACGACGGCTCGCTCCCCATCGTCGGCGTCAACACCTTCCTCGCCCCGGAGAGCTCGGACGACACGGTCACCACTCTGGAACTCGCCCGGGCCACGGAGGTCGAGAAGAAGTCCCAGCTCGACCGGCTCGCGGACTTCCACAACCGGCACCGCGACGAGTCGCAGGAGGCGCTGCGCCGGCTGCGGGACGTCGCCGCCTCGGGTGGCAACACGTTCGCCGCGCTGATGGACGCCGTCCGGGTCTGCTCGCTCGGCCAGATCACGGAGGGGTTCTTCGAGGTCGGCGGCCAGTACCGCCGCAATGTCTAGCCCTCGCGGAGGTCGGGGCCGGTAGCCGGGCTGGCGGGCGCGATGCGTGGTACCGGTGGGTAGGTTCGGCCGTACCGGTGGGTAAGGTATGGCGTCAGCCGCGTCGCGCGCGGTGGCGTCGTTTTGCCTTGACGTCCGGACGTGGGATGCAATGAACACCACTCCCGTGACCACAGGGCCGAGACCCGCGTCGACGGCGGCTCCCGTCGGCGCCAGCACCCGCCGGAGCGCAGTATCGTGCCGCCGCGCAAGCCCCTTCCCTTCGACCCGATCGCCGAGGCGCGACGGCAGTGGTCCGCGCACGGCTGGGCGGAGGCCGCCGACGGGATGGCCGCCGTCACCTCGCTGATGCGTGCCCAGCAGATCGTGCTGGCCCGCGTCGACGAGGTGCTGCGGCCGTTCGAGCTGACGTTCGCCCGTTACGAGGTGCTGATGCTGCTGATGTTCAGCCGCAGCGGCTCGCTCCCGCTCAACCGGATCGGGGTCCGCCTCCAGGTCCACCCGACCAGCGTCACCAGTGCCGTCGACCGGCTCGAGGCCCGCGGCCACGTGCGCCGCACCCCGCACCCGACCGACCGGCGCGCGATCCTCGCCGAGATCACCGAGGAGGGCCGGGCGACCGCCCTCGCCGCCACCGAGAAGCTCAACGACACGGTCTTCGCGGAGCCCGGCCTACCCGACGGCGGCATCGACACCCTCGTAGCCCTCCTCAACGAGATGCGCCAGGCCGCCGGCGACTTCTAGAGCGTGGAGGGGCGGGCCGCCGCGCCCCCTGAGCCAGGCGTGACGAGGCCCGTCTCGTAGGCGACGACGACGGCCTGGGCACGGTCGCGCAGCCGAAGCTTGGACAGGATGCGGGCGACGTGGGTCTTCACCGTCGCCTCGCTGAGCTGGAAGGTGGCGGCGAGCTCGGCGTTGCTCCGCCCGGTCGCGAGGAGTCGGAACACCTCCAGCTCGCGCGGGGTGAGCGTGGCCAGGTCGCGGTGGATCGCGGCCGCCTGGGTGCCGGGGGACGCGAACCGCTCGACGAGGCGGCGGGTGATCGTCGGGGCGAGCAGCGCGTCGCCGGCGCGCACCAGCCGGACGGCGGCGACGAGCTGCTCGGGCGTCACGTCCTTGAGCAGGAAGCCGCTGGCGCCAGCGGTCAGCGCGGCGTAGACGTACCGGTCGAGGTCGAAGGTCGTCAGCATGATGACGCGCGGGGTGGTGTCCCCGCCGGCGAGGATGCGCCGGGCGGCCTCCAGGCCGTCCATCTCGGGCATCCGGATGTCCATCAGCACGACGTCCGGCCGGGTCCGGCGGACCGCCTCGACGGCGCGCGCCCCGTCGGCCGCCTCGGCGACCACGTCGATCCCGTCGGCGGTGAGGATCATCCGGAAGCCGGCGCGGACGAGTGCCTGGTCGTCGGCGATCACCACCCGCGGCGGCCCCGGCGACGCGACGCCCGCTCCCGCTCCCGCCCCGAGATGGGGACCGCCGGCGTGGCCGTCCTCGCCGGCCATGGCGTCGCGCCCGTCGGCGTGGCCGCGCCCGTCGGCGTGGCCGCCCTCGTCGGGGAACCCGCCATCGACGCCGCGGTAGCGCTCGTCCACCGGTCCGTGTTCGCTCACGCTGACCCGTCCCACACCCTGGCCGGCCCAGACTCCGGCGTGCCCGGGCCGCCACCGAGGGCCAGCCCACCGTCGGCCCTGCCCGGCCCGGCCTCGATCGGGATCTCGGCGCGGACGCCGAACCCGCCGAGCGGGCGCCGGCCGGCCCGCAACGAGCCGCCGTAGACGGCGAGCCGCTCGCGCAGGCCGACCAGACCGGCGCCGCCACCGGGGCCGGCCACCGCGGCGGGGCGCCCGCCGCTGTCGGTGACATCGACGCACAGCGCGCCGGGACCGTGGTCGACGGCGATCCGGACGCGGGCGCCGGCGGCGTGCCGGACGGCGTTGGTCAACCCCTCCTGCACCACCCGGAAGGCTGCCAGGTCGATCCCCGGCGACAGCTCCACCGGCGTCCCGGTCATGGTCAGCTCGACGTCGACTCCGGCCGCCCGGACGCGGTCGACCAGCGCCGGCAGCTGGCTCAGGCCGGGCTGCGGCGCGAGCTCGTCGTCCGTCGGCTCGTCCGGCGCGGACGCGTCGCCGGCGCCCGGACCTGCCGCGGCGCCGTCCGGCGCGCTGTCCGCCGCGCAGGTGTCGGGCATCGTGAGCAGTCCCATGACGTGGCGCAGCTCGGTCATGGCCGCGCGGCCGCTGCTCTCGACGGCGAGCATCGCCTCGCGCGCCTGGTCCGGCGACGCCGACAACACCTTGCGGGCCGCGCCTGCCTGGATGACCATCACGCTGACGTTGTGGGTGACGACGTCATGGAGCTCCCGCGCGATCCGGGCCCGCTCCTGCTCCACCGCCCGCTGGCTGGCCGCCTCCTGCTCCGCGGCGACGACCAGCGCACGCTGCTGGCGCAGGTGGAGCGCGTTCGCGGTCAGGCCGACGAGGACCAGCATGATGAACGGCACGTAGACGGGCCGGAAGTCGGGGATGTTCTCGTTCGGAAACGCGATCACCTGCACGCCGCCGACCACGACGCTCGCCGCCGCGAGCGCCCGGTGCGGGCTGTAGACCGCGGCCCCATAGGCCGCGACCAGCAGCGCGACGAACGTGAACGGCACGGCGTCCTCGACGAGGACGCCGCGGTGGAACACGACGGTGGCGACGAGCACTGCCCAGTAGGCGGCGAGTGGCCGCCAGCGGCGCCCGGCCAGCGGCAACGCGATCAGTACCGCGGCGACCAGCTGCCAGTAGGGAACCGGCTCCGGCGAGCGGTCGGCGAGCCGCCGTGCCGTGAGGAGGCCGTCGGCGTCGGACGGGAAGCCGGCCAGGTCGCCGCGGTCCGGCCGGTCGGCCGGGTCGGCGGGCTCGGCGGGGTCCGGCGCGTCGCCCAGGCCGCCGGGATTCGTGCCCGCCCAGTCCGGTGCGTCGCCCAGCGCGGGGGGCTGGGCCGGTGGGGCCGGGGCGCGGGCCGGGGCGTCGGGCGGCGCTGGTGCGTCCGACGCCCCGATCGCGATCCGCGGTACCACCAGGCTGCCGCCGTCGCGCGCTGCCACCAGCGTCAGGGCGACCAGGACGAACGCGAGGATCGCGTCCGCGGTCCACGCCCAGGGCGACAGCCGCGCGAGCTGGCCGCGCACCGCCGGGCGCGGCCCCGGAGCCAGACCCGGGCCCAGCCAGTACGCGCGGACCCGCCGCCACGGGCCGAGGGAGCGCCGCCGGGCGGCCCCGGGGTCCGCCGTCGCCGTCGCCGTCGCCGTCGCCGAGATCACGGTCCTAGTGTGACAAGGCTGCGGCGGGCCGGCGTCCGTCCCGCGCGGGTGCGTGCGCCGCGGCCTACATCGACCGCGTACATCGCTGGGATGACCCGCGCCTCCGATCGCCCCGTTGGGCGAGCCCATCTGGCCATCGCGGCCGACGCGGCCCCGCCCGGTCCGCTCCTAGCGTCCGTGCCGTCGGGATCACCACCCCAGACCGCGGAGGACGACGGACGTGACCACACGCAACAACTCGGTACCGGGCGGCCCGGCCGCCGGCGCCGCGGACCGCGCCGGCTGGCCGGCCGCGGCCGGCCAGCCTGTCGTCGAGATTCAGGGGGTGACCAAGACCTACGGCGGTGGCGCGCACGCGCTCGTGGACGTGTCGCTGACGGTGCGCGCCGGCGAGGCGGTCGCGATCGTCGGGCCGTCGGGCAGTGGCAAGTCGACCCTGCTCAACATGATCGCGGGGCTGGACCGGCCGACGTCGGGCAGCGTCACCGTCGGCGGTCACCGGGTCGACCGGATGAGCGAGACGGCGTCCGCCCGGTACCGGCGGGCCCGCGTCGGCATGGTCTTCCAGTTCTTCAACCTGCTCGACGACCTCACCGTCCTCGACAACGTCCTGCTGCCCGCCCAGCTCGCCCGGATCGGCCGGGCCGAGGCCCGCCGGCGGGCCGCGGACCTGCTGGACTACCTGGGCGTCGGCCGGCACGCCGGCGCCTACCCCGGCCGGCTGTCCGGCGGGGAGCGTCAGCGGGTCGCCGTCGCCCGCGCGCTGATGAACCAACCGGCGGTGCTGCTGGCCGACGAGCCGACCGGTGCCCTCGACCGGGCGTCGGGCCGGGACGTCCAGGCGCTCCTCGCCGACCTGAGCCGGGACGGCCTGACGATCCTGCTGGTGACCCACGACGGAGCGCTCGCGGACGCGTGCGCGACCCGGACGGTCGAGCTGGTCGACGGCGCGGTTGCCCGGGACGCGGAGATGACCCGATGAGGATCGGGACCGGCGCGGCCGCCGCCACCCGGCGGGTGACGCTCGGCGGCCTCGGCCGGCGCCGCGCGCAGACCGCGGTGCTCGTGCTGACCGTCCTGACGGCCGTCACGGCGTCGCTGCTCGCCACCGGGTTGCTGGTCGGGTCGCATGCGCCGTTCGACCGGGCCTTCGCCCAGCAGCGCGGCGCGCACCTGACGGCGGAGGCCGACGCGGCGAAGGCGACGCCGGCCCAGCTCGCGGCCACCGCCCGGCTCGCGGGCGTCACGGCCGCCGCCGGGCCGTTCCCGACGGCGACGGTGAGCACGCGTGTGACCAGCGGTCCGGGCGGCCCCGGGGCTGGCGGCTCGGGCCCCGGCCCGATGGGCCTGCCGCCGCTGGCCGTCGTCGGCCGGGACGACCCCGGCGGCCCCGTCGACCGGGTCGACCTCGTCCGGGGGGCCTGGCCAGCCCGGCCCGGCGAGATCGTGCTGTCGACCGGTCTCGACATCCTCCTGCCGGTCGGTACCAGGCTGACGGTGCAGGACCTGCCGGGCGGCGGCGAGCTGACCGTGGTGGGGATCGCCCGGTCGACCAGCCAGACCGCGGACGCCTGGGTGGCGTCGGCGGAGGTGCGACGACTGGCCGCGGCGGGCGCCCAGACCGGCTACGAGATGCTCTACCGGTTCGCGGCCGCGGGCACGGACGCCGACATCCGCGCCGGGCAGGCCGCCGTGGCGGGCGCGCTGCCGGCGGGGGCGCTGACCGGCACCCGGTCCTACCTGGACGTCCGTCGGGTGGCGATCGCCGTGACCGCGGCGTACGTGCCGTTCGTCGCCGCCTTCGGCGGGCTCGGCCTGGCGATGTCGGCGCTGATCATCGGGATCGTGGTCAGCGGCGCGGTCGGCGCGGCGCGCTGGCGGATCGGCGTGCTCCGGTCGCTCGGGTTCACGCCCGGGCAGGTGGTGGCGGCATACGTCGGCCAGACGCTGGCGCCGGCCGCGGTCGGCGTCGGGCTCGGCGTGCTGTTCGGCAACCTGCTCGCCGTCCCGGTCCTCGCGGACCAGTCCGACGCGAACGGCGGGCCGAAGCCGACGATCCCGCTGTGGGTCGACGTGGCGGTCGCGGCCGGGGCGCTCGCCCTCGTCGCCGGCGCGGCGCTGGCCTCCGCCTCGCGTGCCGGGCGGCTGCCGGCGGTGGAGGCGATCAGCCTCGGCCGCGCGCCCCGGACCGGCCGGGGGCGGCTGGCCCGGCGCCTCACGGGCCGGCTGCCGCTGCCGCGCCCGGTGAGCCTCGGGCTCGCGAACCCGTTCGCCCGGCCGGCGCGGGCGACGGTCATGGCCGCCGCCGTCGGCCTGGGCGCGCTCGGCGTCACCTTCGCCGTCGGGCTGGGGACGACGCTGGCCCTGATCCAGAAGGAGAACGGCCCCGACCTGGCGGGCGACGTCGTCGTCTCCCTCGGGTCCGAGATCCATGAGAACGCCGGTGGGAACGGCCCGCCCACGCCCGGCGAGGCCCCGCCCGGCGCCGGCGCGGAGACGCCCCCCGCCACCGCGCAGGCGGACACCGAGGCCGTCGCCGCGGCGCTGAAATCCCTGGCGGGGACCGCGGGGTACTTCGGCGTGGCCGAGACCCAGCTCGCCGTGCGCGGCCTGGTCGGCGCGGCGGACGTCACGGCGCTGACCGGCCAGGCGTCGGCGGCGGCCCGGCGCCTGGTCTCCGGGCGCTGGCTCGACGCCCCGGGGGAGGCCGTCGTCGACTCCAGGTTCCTGCGGGCCGCCGGCCTCCGGGTCGGCGACCGGGCCACGGTCACCGACGGCGGGCGCGTCGCGAGCCTGCTGATCGTCGGCGAGGTGTTCGACGCCAACGACTCCCCGAGCCTGTTCACGGCCTCGACGTCCCTGGCCGGCCTTGCCCTGGACCTGACTCCGCACGAGTTCGGCGTCGACCTGGCACCCGGGACCGACGTCGGGGACTACCTCCGCGCGGCCGACGAGGCCCTGGCGCCGCTCGGCGCGGGTGCGATGGCGAACAGCGGTGACCAGTCGACCGTGATCATCGCCATGATCTCGCTGATCACGACGCTCACGCTGATGACCGTCGTGGTCGCCGTGCTGGGCGTGCTGAACACGGTGGTGCTGGACACCCGGGAGCGCGTCCACGACCTCGGGGTCTTCAAGGCGCTCGGCATGGCTCCGCGGCAGACCGTCGCGATGGTGGTGACGTCGGTCGCCGGGATCGGCGCCGTCGCCGGCCTGGTGGGTGTGCCGCTCGGGATCCTGCTGCACCACGCGGTCGTGCCGCTGATGGGCGACGCCATCACGACCGGGATGCCGGCCGCCTATGTGGACGTGTACGACCCGCTGACGGTGGCCGGGCTCGCCCTGGGCGGGTTGGTCATCGCGGCGGCCGGCGCGCTGCTCCCCGCCACCTGGGCCGCCGGGACCCGCACCGCGACCGCCCTGCGCACGGAATAGCGAACAGATCAGCGGGTGGCAGGTGGAATTGGGGTCTGGATTGGCAGGTCGACCCCAATTCCACCTGCGCCGACGGGTCGGCCGAGGGCGCTCCCTCGAAGGGGGCGGGCGCTAGCCGGTGGTGAGTTCGCGTAGGGCGCCGAGGACGCCGGCCACGTCGGGCCAGGTGGGTGGGGACGGGGCGGTCACGGCGGGGCGGTCGACCATGACGACCGGTAGGCCGAGCGCTCGGGCGGCGTCCAGCTTCGCCGCCGTGAGGTCGCCGCCGCTGTCCTTCGTGACGAGCACGCGGATCCGGTGGTCGCGCAGCAGCCGGGTCTCGCCGTCGACCGTGTAGGGGCCGCGGTCCAGCAGGACGGTGTGCCGGGGCGGCAGGAGATCGGTGGGCGGATCGACGGCCCTGATCACGTAGTGGCGGTCGGCGTCGGCCGCGAAGGGCGCGAGCTGGCGGCGTCCGGTGGTGACGAAGACGGCCGAGCCGGGCGGGCACAGCGCCCGGGCCCGTTCCGCGGCCGCCGCGAGAGCGGGCACACGGTGCCAGTCGTCACCGGGACGGCGGGCCCAGCCGGGCCTGGCCAGCCGGAGCAGCGGCACGGCGCCGCCCTCGGCCGAGCCGTCGTCGCCGGCGCACGCGTCCACCGCATGCGCGGACATCGTCGCGGCGAACGGGTGGGTCGCGTCGACGACGACGTCGATCTCGCGGGCGCGCAGGAACGCGCGCAGGCCCGCGACCCCGCCGAAGCCACCGATCACGGTCTCGCCCGCGGGGAGCGCGGGGTCGCTCACCCGTCCGGCCAGCGACGTCGTGACCGTGACGCCCAGTTCGTCGGCGAGCGTGGCGTCGACGAGCGCGGCTGCGAGGTCGCGGGCCTCGCGGGTGCCGCCGAGGATCAGGACACGCACGAGCGGTCCCGTTCCACCGAGTACAGGTGGCTGTCGCGGAAGCCGCCGGCGGCCAGCGCGTCGCCGACGATGATGACCGCGGCCCGGCGCACCCCGGCGGCCCGCACGGCCGCGGCGATGTCCTCCAGGCGGCCGCGCAGCACGACCTGGTCCGGCCGGGACGCCCAGGCGACCACGGCGACCGGGGTATCGGCGCCGTACACCGGCAGCAGGTCGGCGACCACCGCCTCGATCCGCTGCACGGACAGGTGGATCACCATGGTCGCCCGGGCGGCGCCGAGGGCGGCGAGCGTCTCCCCGGCGGGCATGGCGGAGGCGTTCTCGCTGGTGCGGGTCAGCACGACGCTCTGCGCGACGCCCGGCACGGTCAGCTCGCGGCGTAGCTCGGCGGCCGCGGCGGCGTAGGCCGACACCCCGGGGCACACGTCGTAGGGCACGCCTGCGGCGTCGAGGCGGCGCATCTGCTCGGCGACGGCGCTGAACACCGACGGGTCGCCGCTGCACAGCCGGGCGACGTCGAGACCGGCCGCGTGCGCGTCGACGAGGTGGCCGACGATCTCGTCGAGGGTCAGCGGGGCGGTGTCGACGAGCCGCGCGGCCGGCGGGCAGTGCGCGAGCACCGCCGGGTCCACCAGGCTGCCGGCGTACAGGCAGACGGGGGACGCCGCGATCAGGTCCCGGGCGCGCAGCGTGATCAGGTCGGCGGCGCCGGGTCCCGCGCCGATAAAGTGGACGGTCATCGCGTCGCTCCGTTGGTGTGGACCCACTGGGTGACCGGGAGGGCGGGGCGGAAGGCCGTGAACGAGCCGACCGGCTCGGCATGGGAGATCGCGATCCGGCGCAGCCGGCCGCCGGCGCGGCGGTGCCAGCCGGCGAGCAGCGCCTCCGTCTCGATCGTGACCGCGTTGGCGACGATCCGGCCCCCGGGCGCCAGGGCGGCCAGGCAGGCCTCGATCACGCCAGGGACGCTGGCCCCGCCGCCGACGAACACGGCGTCCGGCGTCGGCAGGCCGGCGAGCGCGCCCGGCGCGCGGCCCTCGACGACGCGCAACGTGTCCGGCGCGGCGGCCGCGTGGGCACCGGCGACGGTCCGCTCGACGGCGCCAGCGAGGCGCTCGGCGTTCGCGCGGAGATGGGCGGCGCGGTCGGCCCGCGGCTCGATGGCCACCGCCCGGCACCGGCGGTCGGCGCGCAGCCACTCGGTCGTGATGCCGCCGCTGCCGGCGCCGACGTCCCAGAGCAGCTCGCCGGGTGCCGGCGCGAGCGCGGCGAGGGTGACCGCGCGGACCTCCTGCTTGGTGAGCACGCCGTCGGTGGCGAACGCGTCGTCGGGCAGCCCAGGTACCCGGGCGGTCAACACCCGCGCCGCGGCCGCGGGGTACGGCCCGCAGCGGACCGCGACGATGGCGAGCCGGTCGTGCGACGACGGCGGCCGCGGCGGCGCGGCGTCGGCGGAACCAGCGGCGTCGCCGGCGCCGGCGACGCCAGCGAGGTAGCTGCCGACCCGTTCCCGCGAGCCGCCGAGCCGCTCCAGCACGGTGAGCTCGGCGTCGAGGCCGCGTTCGGCCACGAGGCGCCCGACCCGGGCCGCGCCGTCCTCGTCTCCGGTCAGGACGAGCACCCGGGTGCCGGGGCGCAGCTCGGGGCCGACGGCCGCGTAGGGCCGGCCGACCGCGCTGACGACGGTCACCTCCTCGACCGGCCACCCGAGCCGCGCGCAGGCCAGCGAGATCGACGACGGCGCGGGCAGCACCCGCACGTGCTCGGCGCCGAGCGCCCGCACGAGCGTCCCCCCGACGCCGTAGTGCATCGGGTCGCCGCTGGCGAGCACGGCTACCCGCCGCCCGGCGTGGGTCTCGGGCAGGGCGGCGGCCGCGGCGGCCAGGTCCTTGGGCCAGGCCTCGCTCGCGCGTACGCGCCCGGCGACGAGCGCGAGCTGGCGCGGGCCGCCGAGCACGACGTCGGCGGTGGCGAGCGTCTCCCTGGCCGGCTGGCCGAGCCCGTCCCAGCCGTCCTCACCGATCCCGACGACGGTCACCGCGAAGGTCGCCGCGGAGGTCGCGTCGACGGCGGCGGGTCCGGTGGGCGCGGGGACGGGTCCGGTCGGGGCGGGCGGGGGGCTGGCTGGCACAGGGGCGATTGTGCATGCCTTCAGCTCATGCCGTCGCGTTGATGGCGGTGAGCGGTTCCATGGGGTGTTGGTCGTCACTATCCCCGGGCAGCCCTCCCATGGCACCATGCCTGCCAGGCGACATGAGGGGAACTCCGGTGCGGCGCGCGGCGCCAAGGCCGAGGCGGTCCCGCCACTGTGAGCCGCGGCCGGTGCGCCGCGGTGAGCCAGAACACCTCGGCCGCCGCCCGTGGGCAACAGTTCCCGGGCCCGTACGGGTGGCAGGCGCGGACACCTGCCGGTGCGAGGTGCTGCGTGTCCCTGTTCCCCTTCAGCGCGGTCGTCGGCATGGACGACCTCCGGCTCGCCCTCGTCCTGAACGCGATCTCTCCCGAGATAGGTGGCGTGCTCGTCCGGGGCGAGAAGGGCACGGCCAAGTCGACGGCGGTGCGCGCGCTCGCGGCGGTGCTGCCGCCGGTGGCGGTCGTGTCCGGCTGCCGGTTCGCCTGCGACCCGGAGCGCCCCGCGCCCGACTGCCCGGACGGCCCGCACACGTCGCACGGATCGCACGGGCCGGCCCGTGCCGCCGTCAGCCGGCCAACCCGGCTGTGTGAGCTGCCGGTGGGCACGACCGAGGACCGGCTGGTGGGCTCCATCGACATCGAGCGGGCGCTGACGTCCGGCGTCGTCTCGTTCGAGCCGGGGCTGCTGGCCGCCGCGCACCGCGGCGTGCTCTACGTCGACGAGGTCAACCTGCTGCACGACCATCTCGTCGACCTGCTGCTCGACGCGGCCGCGCTCGGCGTCGCGCACGTCGAGCGCGACGGCGTGTCGGTGCGGCACGACGCCCGGTTCGTGCTCGTCGGCACGATGAACCCTGAGGAGGGCGAGCTGCGTCCGCAACTGCTCGACCGCTTCGGGCTGACCGTGCAGGTCGCGGCGCCGCGGGAGCCGGCGGCGCGGGCCGAGGTGGTCCGCCGCCGGCTGGCGTTCGACGGGGCACCCGAGGCGTTCGCGGCCCGCTACGCGGCCGTCGAGCGGGAGTTGTCGGCGCGGATCGCGGCCGCCCGCGCGGCGTTGCCGGCCGTCCGGCTGCCCGACCGTGAGCTGACCCGGATCGCGGCGGTCTGCGCCGCGTTCGAGGTCGACGGGCTGCGCGCGGACCTGGTCACCGCCCGGGCGGCGCTCGCGCATGCCGCCTGGGAGGGACGCGCCGAGGTCACCGAGGCGGATGTGCGGGCCGCCGCCGCGCTCGCGCTGCCGCACCGCCGCCGCCGCAACCCGTTCGACGCGCCCGGCCTGGACCCGGGCCAGGTCGACGCCGCGCTGGACGCGGCCCGCCGGCACCTCGACGACGGCGACCCGGCCGAGGCCGAACCCGACGTGAGCGACCTGGACACCGGCAGCCTGGACGACGCGAGCCCGGGCGGCGATGCGGATTCGGGCTGCGACGCCGACCTCGGCCCGGAAGCGGACGCGGCAGCAGGGCCCGACGGTGAGGCCGGCGGGCGGGGCTCGGGTGGTGAGCCGGATCCCGGCCCTGGCGGAAGAGGTCCCGGCGGCGGCGCACCCGCGCCGGGTGATGCACCCACGGGTAATGGGGCCGCTGGTCGCCCTTGGGCAGATCAGACTCCGACCACGCCTCCGGTGGGCGCGGGTGCCGAGACGCCGGGGAGTGTCGTCGCGCCGTCGGCCACGTTCCGCGCCCGCCGGCTCGAGGTGCCCGGCGTCGGCCGGGGCGTGCCCGGCAGGCGATCGCGCGCGGTCACCGGCGCGGGCGCGGTAGTGGGCGCCCAGGTTCCGGCCGGCCGGCTGCGCGATCCGCACGTCATCGCGACGCTGCTGGCGGCGGCGCCGCACCAGCGGGCCCGCGGCCGCGGCGGTCCTGGCCTGAAGCTGAGCTCCGCCGACCTGCGCGAGGCCAGGCGGGAAGGCCGCGAGGGCAACCTGGTGCTGTTCGCCGTCGACGCCTCGGGCTCGATGGCGGCCCGGGCGCGGATGGCCGCGGTCAAGGCGGCCGTCCTGTCGCTCCTGCTCGACGCCTACCAGCGCCGCGACAAGATCGGCCTGGTGACGTTCCGCGGTGAGGCCGCGCAGCTGGCGCTCCCGCCGACGTCGTCGGTGGACGTCGCGGCGGCGCGCCTGGCGAGCCTGCCCGCCGGGGGCCGTACGCCGCTGGCCGAGGGCCTGCTGCTCGCGCACCGCACCCTCGCCCGGGAGCGGCTGCGCGACCCGAGCCGCCGAGCGCTGCTCGTCCTGCTGACCGACGGCCGGTACACCGCCGGGCCCGAGCCCGGCCCGGCCGCCGGGCTGCTCGCCCGATCCGGGGTCGCGGCGATCGTCGTCGACTGCGAGACGGGCCGGATCCGCCTCGGGCTCGCCGGGGTGCTCGCCGCCGGGCTCGGCGCCCCGCTGCTCGCGCTCTCAGACCTGGTCGCGACCGGCGCCGCGCCTGGCGCCGGAGATGCCGGGCGCGGCACCGGGCCCGGCACCCCCGGCGGGAGGCGAAGCCGGCCCGCGGCCGCGGGCCCGGACGGCGCCGCCATGGGCGCCGGTCTCGCCGCGACCGTCCGCGCGTTGCGGGACGCCGCCTGATGGCCCCGCAGGGAAAGGTCACGAGCGTTCCCGAGGACGGGCTCACGACCCGGGCGCGGCGCAACCGGCCGCTGGTGATCGTCCACACCGGCGACATGAAGGGGAAGTCGACGGCCGCCTTCGGGCTGGCGCTGCGCGGCTGGAACCAGGGCTGGCCGATCGGCGTGTTCCAGTTCGTCAAGAGCGCCAAGTGGAAGGTCGGCGAGGAGAACGCGCTGCGGGCGCTGGGCCGGCTGCACGAACAGACCGGTGAGGGCGCGTCGGTGGACTGGTTCAAGATGGGCTCCGGCTGGTCGTGGACGCAGCGCGGCCCGCTCGACGACCATGCCGCGGCCGCCGCCGAGGGCTGGGAACGGATCAAGGCCGACCTCGCCGCCCAGACCTACGGCCTGCTGGTGCTCGACGAGTTCACCTACGTGATCGAGTGGGGCTGGGTGGACGTCGAGGACGTCGTCGCCACGCTCACCGCGCGCCCCGGGTTCCAGCACGTCGTCATCACCGGCCGCCGGGCGCACCCGCGGCTGGTCGAGGCGGCCGACCTGGTGGTCGAGATGGCCAAGGTCAAGCACCCGATGGACGCGGGGCAGAAGGGCCAGCGGGGGATCGAGTGGTGACCGGGCGGTGAGGATCCCGAGGGTCGTCCTCGCCGCGCCGGCCAGCGGCGCGGGCAAGACGTCCATCGTCACCGGCCTGCTCGCCGCGCTGCGGGCGCGTGGGCTGGCCGTCTCGCCCCACAAGGTCGGCCCGGACTACATCGACCCGGGCTACCACGCCCTGGCCGCCGGCCGGGCGGGGCGCAACCTCGACCCGTGGCTCGTCGGCGAGCACCGGATCGCGCCGCTGTTCCTGCACGGGGCGCTGACACCCCGGCGCGCCGACGTCGCCGTCATCGAGGGTGTCATGGGCCTGTTCGACGGGCACGCGACCCACGCCGGGTTCGGCTCGACGGCGCACGTCGCCACGCTGCTGGCGGCGCCCGTCGTCCTCGTCGTCGACGCGCGCTCGGCCGGCCGGTCGGTCGCGGCGACCGTCCACGGCTTCCGCTCGTTCGACCCCGCGGTGCGGATCGGCGGCGTCGTGTTCAACCAGGTCGGCACCGAGCGGCACGCCGGGATCCTGCGGGCCGCGATGGCCGAGATCGGCATGCCGGTGCTCGGCGTCCTCGGCCGGCGCGACAGCCTCGTCACCCCGTCACGCCACCTCGGTCTGGTCCCGGCCGCCGAGCGCGCGGCGCCCGCCCGCGCGGCCGTGGCC
This sequence comes from Pseudofrankia saprophytica, assembly GCF_000235425.2. Lineage (NCBI taxonomy): Bacteria > Bacillati > Actinomycetota > Actinomycetes > Frankiales > Frankiaceae > Pseudofrankia > Pseudofrankia saprophytica. Next base: position 239,099 of record NZ_KI912267.1, on the reverse strand, counting down.
GAGCTCGGCGACGCGGTCGGCGCCAGCCTCGACCTCGACGCGCTGCTCGCGCTCGCCGCGACCGCGCCCGACCTCCCGGCCGATCCCTGGGACCCCCAGCAGACCTCCCAGCAGACCTCCCAGATCGGCTTCGCCGATCCGGCAGGGACCCCGAGCGCCGCCGAGACATCCGATGCCGCCGAGACCTCGGGCGGCTTCGTGCCGGCGGCGCCGGGCGCGGCCGGGCGACGTGGGGGGCGCCCGGTGGTCGCGGTGGCGGGCGGGCCGGCGTTCACGTTCGGCTACGCGGAGACGCCCGAGCTGCTCACGGCCGCCGGCGCCGAGGTCGTGCGCTTCGACCCGACGGCCGACGAGGCGCTGCCCGACGGGACGTCGGCGCTGGTCATCGGCGGCGGGTTCCCGCAGGTGCACGCCGGCGCGCTCGCCGCCAACGCCGCGCTGCGGGCCCAGGTCCGCGCGTTCGCGGCCACCGGCGCTCCGGTGGTCGCCGAGTGCGCCGGACTGCTCTACCTGAGCCGCGCGCTGGACGGCGAGCCGATGTGCGGGGTGCTGGCCGAGGTGACGGCGGCCATGACACCGCGCCTCACCCTGGGCTACCGGGAGGCGGTGGCGGCCACCGACTCGGCGCTCGCCGCACGCGGCACCCTCGCGCGTGGCCACGAGTTCCACCGCACGGTCGCCCTCCCGTCGGCCGGCGGCCTGGACGGCGCGCCGCGGGGA
>NZ_KI912267.1:225628-238279 GCF_000235425.2 Pseudofrankia saprophytica | reverse complement strand
TGGCTCGCCGCGCCGGAGCGCCACATGACCGGGGCGCGCGGCGCGCTGCTCGTCGCCGGGACCACCTCGGACGCGGGCAAGTCGGTGCTGACCGCGGGGATCTGCCGGTGGCTTGCCCGCCAGGGCGTGCGGGTGGCCCCGTTCAAGGCGCAGAACATGTCGCTGAACTCGTGGGTGACCGCCGACGGCGCGGAGATCGGCCGCGCCCAGGTGATGCAGGCCGCCGCCGCCGGCGTGGAGCCGGAGGGGGCGATGAACCCGGTGCTGCTCAAGCCGGGCGCCGGGCACCGCAGCCAGGTCGTGCTGCGCGGCCGGCCGGTCGCGGAGGCGGGCGCGCTCGACTACCGCGCGCTGAAGGGCCGGCTGTTCGGCGAGGTGCTCGCGAGCCTCGCCGACCTGCGCTCCCGGTTCGACGTGGTGGTCTGCGAGGGCGCCGGCAGCCCGGCCGAGATCAACCTGCGGGCGACCGACATCGCGAACATGGGCCTGGCCAGGGCCGCCGGCCTGCCGACGATCGTCGTGGGTGACATCGACCGCGGCGGGGTGTTCGCCGCGATGTACGGCACCCTCGCGTTGCTGGAACCGGCCGACCAGGCGCTGGTCGCCGGGTTCGTCGTCAACAAGTTCCGCGGCGAGCGCGCCCTGCTGGAACCGGGGCTCGACATGCTGCGGGCGCTCACCGGCCGGCCCACGCTCGGGGTGCTGCCGTGGCGCGACGGACTCGGGCTCGACGTGGAGGACTCGCTCGGCCTGCCCGCGCCCGGCGAGACCCGGGGCGACCCGGACGGCCCGCTTCGGGTGACGGCCGTGCGGCTGCCGTTCCTGAGCAACTTCACCGATCTCGACGCGCTCGCCGCCGAGCCCGGCGTCGCGGTGCGCTACGCCGACCGGCCCGAGGACCTCGACACGGCCGACCTCGTCGTGCTTCCGGGCACCCGGTCGACGGTGGCGGACCTGGGCTGGCTGCGCCGGCGTGGCCTGGACGGGGCGCTCGCGCGCCGGGCGGCGGCCGGGCGGCCGGTGCTCGGCGTCTGCGGCGGCTACCAGATGCTCGCCGCGACGATCGTCGACGACGTGGAGAGCGGCGCGGGCCGCGTCGACGGCCTCGGGCTGCTGCCGGTCACCGTCCGCTTCGCCACGGACAAGACCCTGGGCCACCCCAGCGGCGTCGCCTACGGCCAGCCCGTGCGCGGCTACGAGATCCACCACGGGGTGGCGACCGTGCACGGCGGCGAGCCGTTCCTCGACGGCTGCCGGGCCGGCGCGGTCTGGGGCACGACCTGGCACGGCGCGCTGGAGAACGACGGCTTCCGCCGGGCGTTCCTCGCCGACGTCGCGGCGGCCACCGGCTCGCCGTGGCGGCCACGCGGCGAGGTCTCCTTCGCGGCCGTCCGGGAACGTCGCCTCGACCTCCTCGGCGACCTCGTCGGCGACCACCTCGACACCGGCGTGCTGCTGAAGCTGCTCACCGACGGCCCGCCGGCCGGCCTCGAGACTGTCCCACCCGGCGGTCCGCCGAGCCCGACGCCCGCTCCCGACCCGCCCGTTCTCGCAGGCCTCGCGCGGGGCATCACGCCCGCGCCGAGGCCCGCCCACCCGCGTGGATCTTCGCCAGACCTGGGGAGCCGTCCGTGATCGTGCTGCTGTCGACGTCCGACACCGACCTGTCGTGCGCCCGCGCCACCGGGGAGGACTACCGGCTGGCCAACCCGGCGCGCCTCGACGCCGCCGACCTGCCGCGGCTGCTCGATGGCGCCGACGTCGTCGTCCTGCGGCTGCTCGGCGGCCGGCGGACCTGGCCGGACGGCGTCGACGCGCTGCTTGCCGGCGGCCTGCCGCTGGTGGTGCTCAGCGGGGAGCTCGTCCCCGACGCCGAGCTGATGGAACTGTCCTCGGTGCCCGCCGGGGTGGCGGCGCAGGCGCACGCCTACCTCGCCCACGGCGGCGTCGACAACCTGCGCCAGCTGGCCCGTTTCCTGTCCGACGCGCTGCTGCTCACCGGCCTCGGCTTCGACCCGCCGGTGCCGACCCCGGCCTGGGGCGTCCGGCCCAGGCCCGGATCCGCCCCGGATCCGGCCGTCGCGATCCTCGCGCCGCGGCCGACCGTCGCGATCCTGTACTACCGGGCGCACGAGCTGGCCGGCAACACCGCGTTCGTGGACGCGCTCGCCGACGCCGTCGAGGCGGCCGGTGGCCGGGCGCTGCCGATCTTCTGCGCGTCGCTGCGCACCGCCGACGCCGAACTGCTCGCCGAGCTCGGCCAGGCGGACACGCTGGTGACGACGGTGCTGGCGGCCGGCGGCGCAGGGTCCGGCGCGATCCCCGCCGAGGTCGGGGCGGGCGGGCGCGACGAGGACTGGGACATCGGCGCGCTCGCCGACCTGGACGTCCCGATCCTGCAGGCGCTGGCCGTGACGTCGTCGCGGTCCCAGTGGGAGGCGAGCGACGACGGCCTCTCGCCGCTGGACACCGCCACCCAGGTCGCCATCCCCGAGTTCGACGGACGGATCATCACCGTCCCGTTCTCCTTCAAGGAGATCGACGCCGACGGCCTGACCCGCTACGTGCCCGACCAGGAACGGGCGGCCCGGGTCGCCGGCCTCGCGGTCCGCCACGCCCGGCTGCGCCACGTCCCAAACGCCGACAAGCGGATCGCGCTGATGCTGTCGGCCTACCCGACGAAGCACGCGCGGATCGGCAACGCCGTCGGCCTCGACACCCCCGCCAGCGTGCTCGCGCTGCTGCGGGCGATGCGGGCCGCCGGCTACGACGTCGGCCCCGCGGACGGCCCTGGAGCCCTGCCCGGCCTCGCCGCGGACGACGGGGACGCGCTCATCCACGGCCTCATCGCGGCCGGCGGCCAGGACGAGGACTGGCTGACGGCCGAACAGCTCGCGGGCAACCCCGTCCGCATTCCCGCCACCGTCTACCGCACCTGGTTCGAGACGCTGCCGGCCGAGCTGCGCGCCGCCGTCGAGGAGCACTGGGGCCCGGCACCCGGCGACCTGTTCGTCGACCGGTCGGCCGACGCGGACGGCGAGATCGTGCTCGCCACCCTCACCGCCGGCAACGTCGTGATCCTCATCCAGCCGCCGCGCGGGTTCGGGCAGAACCCGATCGCCATCTACCACGACCCCGACCTGCCGCCGAGCCACCACTACCTGGCGGCCTACCACTGGCTGCGCCACGGCCCGGAGGCGCCCGGAGCCGGGCTCGGGGCGGGGGTCGGGAAGGGGCTCGGCACGGGGCTCGGGACGGGGTTCGGCGCGCACGCCGTGGTGCACGTCGGCAAGCACGGCAACCTCGAATGGCTGCCCGGCAAGGCGGCGGCGCTGTCCGCCGGCTGCGCGCCGGACGCCGCGCTCGGCGACCTTCCGCTGGTCTACCCGTTCCTCGTCAACGACCCGGGCGAGGGCACGCAGGCGAAGCGGCGGGCGCACGCCACCGTCGTCGACCATCTCGTCCCGCCGATGGCCAGGGCCGACAGCTACGGCGACATCGCCCGCCTGGAGCGCCTGCTCGACGAGCACGCGCAGATCGCCGCGATGGACCCGGCGAAGCTCCCCGCGATCCGCGCGCAGATCTGGACGCTCATCGAGGCGGCGAAGCTCGACCACGACCTCGGCCTCGCCGACCGGCCGCACGACGCCGAGTTCGACGAGTTCATCCTGCACGTCGACGGCTGGCTCTGCGAGATCAAGGACGCGCAGATCCGCGACGGCCTGCACGTCCTGGGCCTGGCGCCGACCGGCGAGGCCAGGATCAACCTGGTGCTGTCGATGCTGCGCGCGCGCCAGCTGTGGGGCGGGGCCGTCGCGCTGCCGGGGCTGCGCCAGGCGCTCGGCCTCGACGAGGCGGAGGGGACGGTGCGCACCGACACGGTCGAGGCCGTCGCGCGGGCGCTCGTCGCCGGACTGGAGGACCGCGGCTGGGAACCGACGGCCGTCCCGGAGGTGGTCACGGAGATCCTCGGCGAGGTCCTCGATGACCTCGACGATTCCGCGGGCGGGGACGACGTCGACCGGGACGCGGTGGCCGCCGTGCTGACGTTCGCGGCCACCGAGGTCGTGCCGAGGCTCGCCAGGACCACCGACGAGATCGACCGGACCCTGCACGCGCTCGCCGGCGGTTACGTTCCCGCCGGGCCGAGCGGCTCGCCGCTGCGCGGCCTGGTCAACGTCCTGCCGACCGGGCGCAACTTCTACGCCGTCGACCCGCGCGCGGTCCCGAGCCCGCTGGCCTGGGAGACCGGCCGGGCGATGGCCGACTCGCTGCTGGCCCGCCACCTCGCTGACACCGGCGAGTACCCGCGCTCGGTCGGCCTGTCCGCCTGGGGCACGTCGGCGATGCGGACGTCGGGGGACGACGTCGCGGAGATCCTCGCGCTGCTCGGCGTCGCCCCGCTGTGGGACGAGGCGTCCCGGCGGGTGCACGGGCTGGAGCCGATCGGGCTCGCCGAGCTCGGCCGGCCCCGCATCGACGTCACCGTCCGGATCTCCGGGTTCTTCCGCGACGCGTTCCCGCACGTCGTCGACCTGCTCGACGACGCGGTCCGGCTCGTCGCCGACCTCGACGAGGACCCCGAGCACAACTACGTCCGGGCGCACGCCGAGGCCGACACGGCCGAGCACGGGGACCGGCGCCGGGCCACCACCCGCGTCTTCGGCTCGAAGCCGGGCGCGTACGGCGCCGGGCTGCTCCCGCTGGTCGACGCCGGCACCTGGCACGACGACGGCGACCTGGCCGAGGTGTACGCGGCGTGGGGCGGGTTCGCCTACGGCCGCGGCCTCGACGGCCGGCCAGCCCGCGACGACATGGAGGCGGCGTACCGGCGGATCAGCGTGGCGGTGAAGAACACCGACAGCCTCGAGCACGACATCGCCGACTCCGACGACTACTTCCAGTACCACGGCGGCATGATCGCGACGGTGCGGGCGCTGACCGGGCGCGGTCCCCGGGCCTACATCGGCGACTCGACCCGGCCCGACGCGGTGCGGACCCGCACCCTCGGCGAGGAGATGGCCCGGGTCGTGCGCGCCCGGGTCGTGAACCCGCGCTGGATCGCCTCGATGCGCCGTCACGGCTACAAGGGCGCCTTCGAGCTGGCCGCGACCGTGGACTACCTGTTCGGCTACGACGCGACCGCGGGCGTGGTGGCCGACTGGATGTACGAGGCCGTCACCCAGGCGTACGTCCTGGACGAGGAGAACCAGAAGTTCCTGGCGGACGCGAACCCATGGGCGCTGCACGGCATCGCCGAGCGGCTGCTGGAGGCCGTCGACCGCGGGCTGTGGGAGGCGCCCGCGCAGGCGACCCTGGACGCGCTGCGCGACGTCTACCTGCGTGCGGAGGGAGACCTCGAGGGGCGCGCGCCGTGAGCCCCGGGCGGCCCCGGGCCGACCGCTGCCCCGGTGCCCTCGTCCTGCACGAGGCGGCCGACGGCGGGCTGGCCAGGATCCGGCTGCCGGGAGGCCTCGTCGACGGCGGGACGCTGGCGGCGCTCGCCGCGCTGGCCGCGTCCTTCGGCGAGCACGGCGCGGTCGAGCTCACCTCCCGCGGAAACCTGCAGCTGCGCGGCGTGCCGGGGGGTCGGCGAGTCGAGCTGGCCGACCGGGTCGCCGAGCTCGGCCTGCTGCCGTCGGCCACGCACGAACGGGTCCGCAACATCGTCGCCTCGCCCTTCGCGGGTCTGACCGGCGCCGGCGCCGGCGCCAGCGCTGACGGCGGCGCCGGCGACGGTGCGCCGCCGGCGGGCGGCGGCGGTGCCGCGGCGGCGGGCGGCGGCGGTGCCGCGGCGGCCGCGCGGCTGGAGGACCTGGTACGTGGGCTCGACGAGGCGCTGTGCGCCGACCCGGAACTCGCCGGGCTGTCCGGCCGCTTCCTGTTCGGCCTGGACGACGGAACCGGTGACATCGCGGCCCTCGCGCCGGACGCCTGGGCCGCGCCCGCCGCGGCGGGGCACTGGTGGGTCGGCCCGGCCGGCGTGGCGGTCGACGACGCCGGCGTGGTCGGCGAGCTGCTGGCCGCGGCGCGCGCCTTCCTGCGTGCCGCCGCCCCCGGAGGTACCGGGGGCAACCACTCTCTCTGGCGGGTCCGCGACCTCCCCGACGGCGGCGCGGAGCTCGCCGCCGGGCTGCGAGCCGGTCGGGCCGCCGTGCTCCGCCCGGCCCCGCGGCCGGCCACGCACCCGGTCGGGGTCTGGCGACGTCCGGACGGAGGGCATGCCGCCGCCGTTCACGTTCCCCTCGGCCGGCTGACGCGCCCGGCGGCCGACCTGCTCGCGGCCGTCGCCGCGGCCGCCTGCCCGGGCGGCGGTCGAGACCAGGCCAGGCCTCGTGACGAGCCGCCGCTACGGATCACCCCGTGGCGGTCGGTCGTCGTACCCTGCCTGATGGACCCGTCGTCCTTCGCCGCCCGCGCGCGGCGGGCGGGCCTGGTCACCGACCCGGCGTCGATGTGGACGAGGGTCACCGCCTGCGCCGGCCGTCCCGGCTGCGCGAGCGCGCTCGCGGACGTGCGGGCCGACGCCGCCCGCGCGGTCGCCGCCGGCCTCGTCACCCCGGTCGACGCCGCGCCGTCGGCCTCGTCGGCCTCGTCGGGCGTCCGGGCGCACTGGAGCGGCTGTGCCCGCCGCTGCGGACAGCCGTCCGGTCCGCACGTGGAGGTCGTCGCCGGCGCCGCCGGCTATCTGGTCCGCGACGCGGGCGTCGAACCGAAGGAGTCCCGATGGTGACCGATACCAGCCCGCGCTACGACTACGAGCGCGACGGGGCGGCGATCTACCGGCGGTCGTTCGCGACGATCCGCGCCGAGGCGGACCTCGCGGCCTTTCCGGCCGACCTGGAACACGTCGTCGTCCGGATGATCCACGCCTGCGGCATGGTCGACCTGCCCGCGGACGTCGAGGCCAGCCCCGGTCTGGTCGGCGCCGCCCGCGCCGCGCTGCGGTCCGGGGCGCCGGTGCTGTGCGACGCGCAGATGGTCGCCAGCGGGATCACCCGGCGCCGGCTGCCCGCCGACAACGAGATCATCTGCGCGCTCGGCGACCCAGGCGTTCCGGAGCTCGCCGCCCGTCTTGGCACCACACGGTCCGCGGCGGCCCTGGAGCTGTGGCGCGACCGGCTCGCCGGCGCCGTCGTCGCCGTCGGGAACGCCCCGACGGCGCTGTTCCACCTGCTCGAGATGCTGGGTGCCGGCGCGCCCCGGCCGGCCGCCGTCCTCGGCCTGCCGGTCGGTTTCGTGGGCGCGGCCGAGTCCAAGCGCGCCCTCGCCGACAACCCGTTCGGCCTGCCCTACCTCGTCGTGCACGGCCGCCGCGGCGGCAGCGCGATGACGGTCGCCGCCGTCAACGCGATCGCCTCGGAGGCACTGTGACCACTTCGCCCGCCGGGCCCGGGCCGGGCACCGGCACGCTGTACGGCGTCGGGGTCGGCCCCGGGGACCCGGAGCTGGTGACGGTGAAGGCCGCCCGGCTGATCGGGCGGGCCGAGGTCGTCGCGTACCACGCGGGCAGGCGGGGCCGGTCGCTCGCCCGGGCCAGCGCGGCGCCCTACCTCCCCGCCGGCGCCGTCGAGGAGGAGCTCGTCTACCCCGTCACCCGCGGCGGGACGGACCACCCGGGCGGCTACCAGGGGGCGATCGACGAGTTCTACGAGCAGTCCGCGGCGCGCCTGGCCGCGCACCTGGCCGCCGGCCGGGACGTCGTGCTGCTCGCCGAGGGCGACCCGACGCTCTACAGCTCGTTCACCCACATGCAGCGCCGGCTCACCCCGAGGTTCCGCTGCGTGATCATCCCGGGCGTCACGTCCGTGTCGGCGACCGCCGCCGCGGCGGGCGTCGCCCTGGTCACCGGGGAGCAGACGCTCGCGGTGCTCCCGGCGAGGATGCCGGCCGACCGGCTGCGCCAGCTGGCCGGCGAGGCGGACGGGCTCGCGCTGATGAAGGTGCGGGGCGACCTCGACGGGGTGCGCCGGGCGCTCGGCGGCGCGGGGCGGCTCGACGGCGCCCTGCTCGTCAGCCAGGCCAGCCGGGAGGGCGAGCGGGTCACCGCGCTGCGCGACCTGGCCGCGGACGAGGACGTCCCGTACATGTCGATGGTGCTCGTGCCCGGCGCCGGCGCATCCCCTGCCGCGGAAGCGGCCGTCGGCCCAGGCACGTCTCTGGCCCAGGCCGCGGCCGGCGGCGCCCGGCCCGCCGATGCCGGTGCCGAGACGGGCCCTGTCACGGGCCCTGTCACCGGCTCCGTCACGGTCGTCGGGCTCGGGCCCGCCGGCGTCGAGTGGCTCACGCCGGAGTCGGCCGCGGCCCTGGCGGCGGCCGACGACGTCGTCGGGTACCGGACCTACGTCCGGCGCGTCCCCGACCGGCCGGGTCAGCGCCGGCACCTCACGGACAACCGGGTGGAGGCCGAACGGGCCGTCTTCGCGCTCGACCTGGCGCGCCGCGGCCGCGGCGTCGCCGTCGTCTCCTCCGGTGACCCGGGGGTGTTCGCGATGGCGTCGGCGGTGCTGGAGGCGCGCGCCGAGGGCGGCTACGCGGACGTGCCGGTCCACGTGCTGCCCGGGGTCACGGCGGCGAACGCCGTCGCCGCCCGGGTGGGCGCGCCGCTGGGCCACGACTACTGCGTCGTGTCCCTGTCCGACCAGCTCAAGCCCTGGTCGCTGGTCCTGCGCCGGCTGAGCGCCGCCGCGGCGGCCGACCTGGCGCTCGCGCTCTACAACCCCGGCTCGAAGACCCGGCGGGACCACATCGACGAGGTCCGCGTCTGCCTGCTGGAGCATCGCGACCCCGACACCCCCGTCGTCGTGGGGCGGGCGGTCGGCGGCCCCGGCGAGCGGGTCGAGGTGATCCGGCTCGCCGACCTGTGCGCGGACCACGTCAACATGCGCACCCTGCTCATCGTCGGCTCGTCCAGGACCTGCTGGGACCGCGAGACCGGCACGGTCTTCACCCCCCGCCATCACGACGGGGTGGTGAGCACGGCGCCCGGAACCTCGCGGACCGCCGACCTGTCAGCGGATCCGGCGGAGATCCTTACCGCCGACGTCGCAGGAGGTACACGTCCATGATCCAGCCCTTGCGGGCGCGGGCCTCGCGCTTGACGGCCGCGATCCGGGCGCTGAGCTCGGCGAGCGGGCCGGCGAGCGCGATCTCGTCGTCCCCGCCGAGGTAGGCGCCCCAGTAGATGTCCCAGTCGGCCGCGTCGAGGCCCTGCCAGGCCGCGGCGCCGTCGAGCATGACGACGACGGAGTCGAGGCCAGCCGCCTCGGCCGCCAGCCGCCGGCCGGTGGTGATGTGGACCGACCCGCCGACGGTGTTCAGCGGGATCCGGTGCCGCGCGGTCAGCGCCTGCACGCTGGAGATGCCGGGAACCACCTGGACGTCGACGTCGACCAGCCCGCGTTCCCGGATGTCGTCGAGGATGCGCAGCGAGCTGTCGTAGAGCGCCGGGTCGCCCCACACCAGGAACGCGCCCCGGCCGCCCTCGTCGAGCTCCGTGAGCAGGGCCTTGGCCCAGACCGCCGCGCGCGCGGCGTGCCAGCGGCGCACCTCGGCCTGGTAGTCGGCGGGCGCCCGGTCCCGCTCCGGCTCGTCGACCTCGACGACCCGCAGACCGGGCCCGGCGTACGCGGCGCAGACCCGGGCACGCAGCGCGTTCAGGTCGGCCTTCGCCTCGCCCTTGTCGACGGTGAACAGGACGTCGGCGCTGGCCAGCGCGCGGCTGGCCGCGTGCGTGAGCGACTCCGGGTCGCCGACCCCCATCCCGATCAGCAGCACGACCCGCCGCGGCACGGTCAAAGGACGCTGAGAGGCAGGCGGCGGCGCTTGCTGTGGTCGTTGTCGATGATCGGCAGGCTGTCCGGGTTGACGGCGGCCAGCGCCGCCTCGCCGTGGCCGAGCACGCATTCCGGGTCGGGGCCGTCCAGCGGCAGGCCGGTGAAGAACTTCGCCGCCATGCAGCCGCCCTGGCAGGCGTCGTAGTGGCCGCACGAGGTGCACGCGCCGGGGTTGTCGGGCTCGCGCAGCTCGGTGAACAGGTCGGAGGACCGCCACACCCGCGCGAACCCGCCCTCGTCGAGCACGCTGCCGGCGCGGAAGTGCTCGTGCAGCGCGAACGGGCAGGCGTAGACGTCGCCCACCGGGTCGATCAGGCAGACCACCCGGCCCGCGCCGCACAGGTTCAGGCCCGGCAGCGCCTGGCCATAGGCGGCGAGGTGGAAGAACGAGTCCCCGGTGAGCACGTCGGGCCGGGCGAGCAGCCAGCCGTGCAGGTCGCGCTGCTGCGCGGCGGTCGGGTGCAGCTGTGCCCACGAGTCCTGGCCGCGCCCGGACGGGCGCAGCCGGGTGACCCGCAGCTCGGCGCCGTGGTCGGCGGCCAGCGCGGCGAACGAGTCCAGCTGGCCGACGTTGTGCCGGGTGACGACCACCGACAGCTTGAAGGCGCCGAAGCCGGCGTCGGCCAGGTGCGCCATCGCATTGCGCGCCCGGTCGTAGGAGCCGAGGCCGCGGACCGGGTCGTTGGTCATCGCGTCGGCGCCGTCCAGCGAGATCTGGATGTCGACGTAGTCCAGCGCCGCGAGCCGGCGGGCCTTCTCCGCGTCGATCATGCCGCCGTTGGTGGAGAACTTCACCCCGACGCCGTGGTCGACGGAGTACTCCAGCACCTCGAAGAAGTCGGGCCTGGTCATCGGCTCGCCGCCGCCGACGTTGACGTAGAAGACCTGCAGGTCGGCCAGCTGGTCGACGACCGAGCGCATCTGGGCCGTGTCGAGCTCGCGCGGGTCGCGCCGGCCGGACGACGACAGGCAGTGCACGCACTGCAGGTTGCAGGCGTACGTCCACTCCCAGGTCAGGCAGATCGGCGCCTGAAGCCCGCGCAGCAGCTCCTGCTGCAGCGAGGCGCTCGCCGGCGCCGGCGTGAGTGCCGGCGCCGAGGACGCGAGGGCGGCGGTAACGGCCGCGGGCACACCCGCGCTCGGCCGGGCCAGGTCGGTGATGCTCACTGTCGCCTCCGTCGGGCTGGGGCTGGGGCTGGGCGGAAGTGGTTCTGAGCCGGTCGGCGTGGCGGGGCGAATCGGTGTGACGGGGCGCATCGGCGTGGCTGGGCGAGTCAGCGTGGCTGGGCTCAGCGTGGCTGGACGAATCCGGTCTCGACGAGCCGGGCGAGCGCGCGTTCGACGGCGGGGCGCTTGGCGGCCGGCACGGCGGCCAGCGCGTCGCCAGCCGACGGCGCGTCGGCGAGCGCGCGGACGACGGCGACCAGGTCGACGTCCTTGAGCAGCGACAGCCGGCGGGTGTCGTACGAGTAGGCCAGCGCGCCGAAACGCTCCGGGCGCAGGGCGACCTTCGGGTGCAGCCGGTATGGCCGCGCCGGGTCGAAGGACGCCCCCGACGGCCGGGCGAGGGCGTGCGCCGGGGTCGGGGCGGAGGTGGGCGCGCCGTCCGGCGCGCCCACGGGTGTCGTGCCGGTCATCCGCGGGGGGTCTGGCCAAAGGGCGTGCGAAAATGCTCTTCCTTCGCACGCTCGGCGGCCGTTGTCCCAGGAGTCATCAGTAGACGCCGCACATGCCGTCGATGGAGACGTCCTCGACGAGGAGGTCCTCCACGATCGGCTCGACCGTGGCGCTGGTCTCCGTGCCGGCAAGCGCGATGTCCGTCGTCGGGGCCGACGAGTCCATACCGTTTCCTCCTGTGAGTCGAGTGCTGCCGCTGCCAGCTGACTTTCATGTGCAGTGTGACCCGGAAACCTCCGTTCTGTCGCGCGGAAAGGTGTTGTTAGGTGGTTCACCACTGTGTCTGCTGACGTTGTCCGCCGCTGGTGGCGGTGTTTGGGAAGCGCTGCTGGCCGGCCAGCCGGTGGGGGAGGCCGGGCCGGGCGCGGGCGCGCTCGCCCGCCGGCTCGTCGAGGCCGGCCTGGCGCATCCGGCCCCGCCGCCGCCGTCGCCGGGGTGCGCCGCCGGCGTGACGGCCGTCCTGCCGGTCCGTAACCACGCCCAGGGGCTTGGACGGCTGATCGCGGCACTCGCCGGCCGCTGCGCCGAGGTGATCGTCGTCGACGACGGCTCGACCGACGGCACCGCCGCGGCCGCGGCCGCCGCCGGCGCGCGGGTGCTGCGCCACGAACGCCCGCTCGGTCCGGCGGCCGCCAGGCTGGCGGGCGCGGCGGCCGCGATGACTCCGCTGGTCCTGTTCTGCGACGCGGACGTGCTCCCGCAGGACGTGCTTTCGCCGGATGTGCTCCCGCCGGACTCCGACTGGTTCGGCGTGCTGCTCGGACACCTCGCGGACCCCGCCGTGGGGGCGGTCGCGCCGCGGGTCGCGTCGCCGGTGCCGCCGGGTGCCCGGGCCGGGCTGCTGGCGCGCTACGAGAGCGCCCGCTCGCCGCTGGACCTCGGGCCGCGTCCGGCCGGCGTCCGGCCCGGCTCGCGGGTCTCGTACGTGCCGTCGGCGGTGTTGCTGATCCGCCGCGAGCTGGTCGGTTTCGACCCGGCGATGCGCTACGGCGAGGACGTCGACCTCGTCTGGCGGATCGTCGGCGCCGGCTGGTCGGTCCGCTACGAGCCGGCGGCCGTCGTGCACCACCGGCCGCGCGCCACCTGGGCCGGCTGGGCGCGCCAGCGGTTCGGCTACGGCTCGTCGGCCGGTCCGCTG
>NZ_KI912267.1:171555-225528 GCF_000235425.2 Pseudofrankia saprophytica | reverse complement strand
GGCAAACGCGATGGCCACGGCGGTGTCAGCCCTCCCGTTCACCGGCGCGCCGCGACCGCGATGGCGCGTCGTCCGTCGCCGCGAGGTGGCCTGCGTGGTCGCGGCGGTCACGGCGATCCGGAGCGTGGTCACGGCGGTTCGGCTCGCGCGGCGCCTGGCCGCGGCGCCGCGGCCCACCCGGCTCGCCTGGGTGATGGTGATCGCCGGGCGCCGGTACGCGCTGGAGGCCGCGGCCGACAACGTCCGGCGCGGCTGGTGGCCGGTGCTGGCCACGGGCCGGCCGGGTCGCCGCGTGCTCGCCCTGTCCGTCGCCGTCCCGGCCGCGAGGGACTGGTGGGTCACCCGGCCCGATGTCGGATTCCTGCCGTATGTGCTGCTCCGGTTCGCCGACGACGCCGCCTACAGCCTGGGCGTCTGGTGGGGCTGCGCGCGGGCTCGGACCGCGTGTCCGCTGCTGCCGGCCAGCCGTCCCCGGGCGGGTGGCCGACGGCGTGGGCGGCCGGGCGACCGCGGCTAACCTGTTGAGTTGTGAACTACCTCGACCACGCGGCGACGACGCCGATGCGACCGGAGGCGCTCGCCGCGTTCACCGCGGCGCACGCCGTCGCGGGCAACCCGTCGTCCCTGCACGCGGGCGGGCGGCGGGCGCGCCGGGTCGTCGAGGAGTCGCGTGAGTCGCTGGCCGCCCAGCTCGGCTGCCGGCCGTCCGAGCTGATCTTCACCGGTGGCGGGACGGAGAGCGACAACCTCGCCCTGAAGGGCCTGTACTGGGCCCGCCGGGCAGCCGACCCGCGCCGGCGCCGGGTGCTGGTCAGCGCGGTCGAGCACCACGCCGTGCTCGACCCGGCGCACTGGCTCGGGCAGGCGCAGGGCGCGGTCGTCGAGCCGCTGCCGGTGGACGAGACCGGGCTGGTCAGGCCCGAGACGCTCCTGGCGGCGCTCACCGCCGGGCCCGACGGCCCGGACGACGTCGCCCTCGTGTCGGTGATGTGGGCGAACAACGAGGTCGGGACGGTGCAGCCGATCGCGGAGCTCGCCGCGGCCTGCCAGGCCCGCGGCATTCCCTTCCACACCGACGCCGTGCAGGCCTTCGGACAGGTACCGGTCTCGTTCGCAGATTCCGGCGTCGACGCGATGACGGTGACCGCCCACAAGATCGGGGGTCCGGTCGGGGTCGGCGCCCTGGTGCTGCGCCGGGGCCTCACCGTCACCGCGCTCACCCATGGGGGCGGGCAGGAGCGCGACGTGCGCTCCGGCACCCTCGACACCGCCGGCGCCGCTGCCTTCGCCGCGGCGGCCGTCGCGGCCGTCCGTGACCTGCCGGCCGAGGCGCCGCGCCTCGCCGCGCTGCGCGACGAGCTCATCCGCCAGGTGCTGGCCAAGGTCCCCACGGCGGTGCTCAACGGCGCGCCGCCGGGCCCGGGCCGCCTGCCCGGCAACGCCCATCTGAGCTTCCCCGGCTGCGAGGGCGACTCGCTGCTCATGCTGCTCGACGCCCGCGGCATCGAGTGCTCGACCGGCTCCGCCTGCACCTCCGGGGTGGCCCGCCCTTCGCACGTGCTGCTGGCGATGGGCGCGGGTGATGACAACGCGCGCGGGTCGCTGCGTTTCTCGTTGGGGCACACGTCGACAGAGGCCGACGTCGCCGCGGTCGCCGACGCGATGGCCCCGGTCTACGAACGCGCCAGCCGAGCCGGCGAGCTGGCGGGCCTGGGCGGTTCCTGACGGTCCGGCGGCGGTGAGGGCGACGTTCGCGGGTTCGCAAACCGGTTGCCTGCTCAGGCATGCTGGAAGGCGACGCGATCGACGGACGCGGCCGGACGCGGATCGGCACGGCCGATTCAGGGAGACACCGGGGAGGTGGCGTGATGCGGGTGCTCGCCGCGATGTCGGGCGGGGTCGACTCGGCGGTCGCCGCCGCCCGCGCCGTCGACGCCGGCCATGACGTCACCGGGGTCCACCTGGCGCTGTCGCGCTCCCCGGACGCGCAGCGCACCGGCGCCCGCGGCTGCTGCACGGTCGAGGACGCCCACGACGCGCGCCGCGCCGCCGACGTGCTCGGCATCCCGTTCTACGTGTGGGACCTCGCCGACCGGTTCGAGACCGACGTCATCGAGGACTTCGTCGCGGCCTACGCCGCGGGTGCCACCCCGAACCCGTGCGTGCGGTGCAACGAGCGGATCAAGTTCTCCGCCGTCCTGCGCCGCGCGCTCGCGCTCGGCTTCGACGCCGTCGTGACCGGTCACCACGCCCAGCTGTCCGCCGACGGCGTGCTGCGCCGCTCGGTCGACCCGGCCAAGGACCAGTCCTACGTGCTCGGCACGCTGCGCCCCGAGCAGCTGCGCCGGGCGATGTTCCCGCTGGGGGACACCACCAAGGAGCTGGTGCGGGCCGAGGCCGCCGCCCGCGGGCTCGGCGTCGCGGACAAGCCGGACAGCCATGACATCTGCTTCGTCCCGTCCGGCGACACCGGCGCCTGGCTGCGGGACCGGCTCGGCTCCCAGCCCGGCCCGATCGTGGACGCCGCGACCGGCGAGACGCTCGGTGAGCATGACGGCGCGTTCGCGTTCACCGTCGGCCAGCGCCGCGGCCTGCGCCTCGGCCGCCCGGCGCCCGACGGCCGCCCCCGCTACGTGCTCGGCATCTCCCCGGTGACCCGGGCGGTGACCGTCGGCCCGGCCGAGGCTCTCGACGTCTGGCGGCTCGCCGCCGACGCCGCCGTCTGGCCGCATGAGGACGGCGTCGAGGTCGACTGCGCCGCCCAGGTGCGCGCGCACGGTGACGCCGTGCCAGCCACCGTCACCGCCCGCGACGGCGAGCTGGCCGTCCACCTGCGCGAGCCGGTCCGCGGCACCGCCGCCGGCCAGGCCGTAGTCCTCTACGACGGCGACCGAGTCCTAGGCGGCGGCCACATCCTGCGCACTGCATAACTGGTTCGCTCCGTGCGGGCACGGCGCTCCGGCCCCGTACTCGCTTCGCTCCCACGGGACCTCCGCGCCGTGTCCTCCTCCGCTCACGTGCGCTCCGGCGACCTCCGCTGCGGCCCAACCACCTTCGCTTCGCTCGGTGGCCGGGCCTCCGCGGAGGCGCGCCTCCGCGCCAGCTCGGTTGCGACCCGCTTGAACGTTGCGAAACCACAGCAAGTCCCGATGGAGCCACGTCGCTTCGCTCGTGGGGTGGCCTCAGTGCCAGCTTGGTTTGCTACCCGTTTAAACGACACGAGTCCAAGACCGGGTCGATCCGGAGCTAGATCCTGTGTGAGCCACCGATCAGGCACGAAGGCCACCCCACGAGCGCAGCGAAGTGGCCCACCAGACCAGGCCTGACCTGCTCTCTCACGCGGTCAAGCGAAAGGTGACCGTGCGGCGCGGAGGCGCGCCTCCGCGGAGGCATCCCTACGAGCGAAGCGACGTAGGGGTGCCGCAGCGGAGGTCGCCGGAGCGCACGTTCGCGGAGGAGGACACCGCGCGGAGGTCCCTTGGGAGCGAAGCGAGTGAGGGGCCGGAGCGCGGTGCCCGCACGGAGCGAACCAGAGACGGAGCGCCGTGCCCGCACGGAGCGAACCGTAGACATAGCGTGGATCTCATGACGACTGATGGCGGGACGGCCGAGACGGCGCTGTGGCCCGCGGGGGCGGCGACGGGGGTCGGGTCGCTGCCGGGAATCGATCCGCTGGCGGCCGCGAAACTGGTGTTCGACGAGCTGCCGGACCTGCCGCATCTGGTCGAGCTGCCGGGTCGTGGTCCCGGCGGGGACATGCTGGGCCGGGCGGCCGTGATCGCGCTGGACCTGCCGGTGGACCTTCAGCCGTCCGGCTGGCGGCTGGTGCCCCGGATAGGCATGGACCACCGCCGGGCGCGCGGCCTGGTCGAGCACGACCTGGACGCGCTCGAGGAGGCGGCGCAGGGGTACGCCGGCCCGCTCAAGATCGCCGTCGCCGGGCCGTGGACGCTCGCGGCCGGCGTCGAGCTGACCCGCGGGCACAAGGCGCTGTCGGACCCGGGCGCGACCCGCGACCTGGCCGAGTCGCTCGCCGCCGGGCTCGCGGAGATGCTCACCACCATCGCCCGGCGGGTGCCGGGCGCCCGGCTGCTCGTGCAGCTCGACGAGCCGACGCTACCGGCCGTGATCGCCGGCAGGGTCCGCACGCCGAGCGGGTTCTCCGTGGTGCGCGCCGTCGAGGAGGGCCCCGCCGCCGAACGGATCGCCCTGGTGCTGGCGGCCGCGCGCGGGGTGGACGGGGTGGTCGGGGCCGGCGTGCACTGCTGCGCGCCGGACGTGCCGCTGAAGCTGCTGCGCAGCGCGGGCGCCCAGTTCGTCAGCCTGGACGCCACGCTGCTCCCCCAGAAGGCGGACGAGGTCATCGGCGAGGCGGTGGAGGCCGGGATGCGCCTCCTGATGGGGGTCGTCCCGTCGACCGACCAGCCGGGCGCGTCGCCACCGCCATCCCCGTCGGCCGGGGTCGCCGCGGACGCGACGGCCGGCAGCGAACTGCGCCGGCGGGCGGTGGTCGCGGCCGCCGCGGGGGCCAGGGCGTCCGCGCCTAACACGGCGCGCGGCGCCGCCGGGCGGCTCGGGCTGCTTGGCGGCGGGGAGGACACCGAGGTCGATGGCGGCGACGGCTGGGAGGGAGACGGCGGCGGGGCGGACCGGGGCGGACCGGAACTGTCGGACCCGGGTCGTACGGTTGACCCGGTCCGGGCGCTGTGGCGCCGGCTCGGATTCCGTCCCGAACTGCTCGCGGAGGTGGTCGCCGTGACTCCCACCTGTGGACTCGCCGGCGCGAGTGAGCGATATGCCCGCCTGGCAATGCGGCACTGCCGGGCCGCGGCCCGGGTGCTGGTGGAGTCGCCGGAATGAGCGCGGCCGAGGCGGCGGCGCCGACCGGCGCCGAGGAGGACGAGGTCGCCGCCGGCGGGGTCCGGGGGGGCGCGGCCGAGATCCCGGCCGAGGCCAGGGCGCGGGCCGCGGAGCTGACCCGGCTGCTCGACGAGTACGCCTACCAGTACTACGTGCTCGCCCAGCCGACCGTTCCGGACGCGCAGTACGACACGCTCTACCGCGAGCTCGTCGCCCTCGAGGAGCGCCACCCCGCGCTGCGCACGCCGGACTCGCCGACCCAGAAGGTCACCGAGACCCCGTCGGACCTGTTCGAGCCGGTGACGCACCTGGAGCGGCTGTTGTCGCTCGACAACGCGTTCGACGAGGACGAGTTCCAGGCCTGGGCGACGAGGGCCACCCGGGAGGCGCCGGTCGACGCCTGGCTGTGCGAGTTGAAGATCGACGGGCTGGCCGTCGACCTCGTCTACGAGGACGGCGTGCTGGTGCGCGCCGCGACCCGCGGCGACGGGCGGGTGGGGGAGGACATCACCGCCAACATCCGCACGCTCGCGAGCGTGCCGGCCCGGCTGCGCGGGTCGAAGGTGCCGGCGCTGCTCGAGGTCCGCGGCGAGGTGTTCTTTCCCGTCGCGGCCTTCGAGGCGCTGAACGCGTCGCGCGCCGCCGCGGGCAAGGAGCTGTACGCCAATCCGCGCAACACCGCCGCCGGCTCGCTGCGGCAGAAGGACCCGCAGGTCACGGCGACGCGCGGGCTGGCGATGTACGTGCACGGCATCGGCGCCCACCGCGGCTTCGACGTGCCCTCGCAGTCGGCGGCCTACGAGGCGTTCGCCCAGCTGGGGCTGCCCGTCTCGCCGCGCTACCGCGTCCTCGGCTCGATCGACGAGGTGCTCGGGTACATCCGCGAGTGGGGCGAGCACCGCCACGACGTCGAGCACGAGATCGACGGCGTCGTCGTCAAGGTCGACGACTTCACGCTCCAGGGCCGGCTCGGGGCCACGTCGAAGGCGCCGCGCTGGGCGATCGCCTACAAGTACCCGCCGGAGGAGGTGACGACCCGGCTGAAGTCGATCGAGGTCAACGTCGGTCGCACCGGCCGGGTCACCCCGTTCGCCGTCCTGGAGCCCGTCGTGGTCGCCGGCTCCACCGTCGGCCTTGCCACCCTGCACAACGCCGACCAGGTGAAGGCCAAAGGCGTCCTCATCGGCGACATGATCATTCTTCGCAAGGCGGGTGACGTCATCCCCGAGGTCCTCGGCCCGGTCGTCGACCTGCGGGACGGCACCGAGCGCGAGTTCGTCTTCCCGACGCACTGCCCCGAGTGCGGCACCGAGCTGGTCCGCCCCGAGGGCGAGGCCGACACCCGCTGCCCGAACACGGTCGCCTGCCCCGCCCAGCGCCGGGAGGCGATCATCCACCTCGCCTCCCGCGGCGCCCTCGACATCGACGGCCTCGGCGGGGAGAGCGCGATCGACCTGATCGAGGCCGGGCGGATCAAGGACATCGCCGACGTGTTCCACCTGACCGAGGCGTCGTTCGCCGGCCTGCCGCTGTTCGAGCGGCTGGAGACGGTCCGCGGCCCGGACGGGAAGCCGGTGAAGGGCCCGGACGGCAAGACGGCGCTGCGCCAGCCCGTGCCCGGCAAGAAGGTCGAGCAGATCCTCAAGGGGATCGAGGCGGCCCGGCACCGCCCGCTGTGGCGGCTGCTGGTCGGCCTGTCGATCCGGCACGTCGGCCCGGCCGCCGCCCAGGCGCTCGCCAGGGAGCTGCGCTCGGTCGACGCGATCCGGGCGGCCTCGCTCGAGGAGCTGGCCGTCGTCGACGGCGTGGGCCCGACTATCGCCGCCGCCGCCGTCGACTGGTTCGCCGACCCGGGGCATGTCGACCTGCTGGAGCGGCTGCGCGCCGGGGGCGTCACCGTCGCGGACGACGGCGCCGACGATGGGCCGCGCCCGCTCGCCGGCGTCACGGTCGTCATCACCGGCAGTCTGGAGGGCTGGACCCGTGACTCCGCGACCGAGGCGGTCCAGAACCTCGGCGGCAAGGTGAGCGGTTCGGTCAGCAAGAAGACCAGCTTCGTCATCGCCGGCGAGAACGCGGGCACCAAGTACGACAAGGCCCTCTCGCTGAAGGTCCCCATCCTCGACGGCCCCGGCTTCGCCGCCCTCCTCGAGAGCGGCCCCGAAGCCGCCCAGGCCCTCGCCACCATCGGCGAGGCCCCAGCCGGCGCCGAAGCCCTCGACGCCGAGAAGGCTCTTGAGGTCGCGGAGACCCCCGTGGCCGCGGAGTAGCTGCCTCTCGCAAGGTCGGCCTCGTTCCGTCGTGATCATGATCGTGTTTTGGGCCCTTGGGTGGTCGTAACTGCCGGCGTTCCACGACCGCCAGAGGGCGCAACCGGCGATCACGCCAACGGGCGGAGATGCGCCGATCTTCGGTCGCTCGCACTGGTACTGTCTGAGTAGACAGTGTCTGATCGGGTAGGGGCGGGTGTGTCGCGGCATGGGGTGCGGGGCGTGCCGCTGAGAGGTCTCGTCGGAGACGGTGAGGTTTGCCGCGCGGCGATAGCCCGCGCTCGACCGTGGTACGGCGTAGTACGTGCGGGCTACCCTTGGGAGATGGCGCCTCTCGATGAGCGAACCAAAGTCATCAGTGTTCGCCAGTTCGTGGCCGATTCCGGGGCCGTCACCCGTGGGCTGCGACAGGGAAGCGCCTACACGCTGACGCTGAACGGCGAACCGCTGGCGGAGATCATTCCGGTTCGCCGCCGACGCGCGGTTCCCAAGGAGGAGGTCCTCGCGATCTTCGCGACAGCCCCGGTCGTCGACCCGGTCGAGCTACGCGCCGACCTGGAGGAGGCTCTTGATCAGAGCGGGCGCGATCCGTTCGAGGGGACCGGGCTGTGACGGTCCACGAGGCCGCGGTCGTGGACACGAACGTCATCGCCGCGCTCTCGCGCTATGACGCCGCGGAGCTTCCCGACAGGATCCTGATTACGGCGATAACGCTCGGAGAACTTTCGTTCGGCCCGCACGCGACAGAAGATCCGATGAGGCGGGCTGGACGGGTTGGACTGTTGCAGCACGTGGAAGCCACCTTCGACCCGCTTCCGTACGACCAGAGCGCGGCCAGGATCTACGGCCAGCTCTGTGCCGCGGTCCGTGCGGCAGGGCGCGAGCCACGCAAACGTGCCGTCGATCTGATGATTGCCGCAACCGCCGTGAGCAATCAGCTCCCCCTCTATACAGCCAACCCGGACGACTTCAAGGGGACCGAGGGGATCGTGGACGTGGTCGGTGTCGGTCCGAAACCGAACAGCCTCTAACTGGTAGCCAGGTATGAGCCGGGCGCCATGCGGGCGGGCGGCTCAGCGGGCGAGGATGCGCTCGGCGCGGACGAGCAGGTTGAGGTAGGCGGTCGGCAGGAGCCGGACGACGCGGTCCAGGGTGCGCGCGTCGGAACCGACCAGGATGCGTTTCCTGCCGCGCTCGACGCCGTGGATGATGATTTCCGCCGCCTTGTCTGGCGGCATCTTGAGCAGCTTCCGCTCGTAGACGAGCTGCCGGGCGCGGAAGAGGTCGAGCTCGTCGGCGGTGAACGACGCCGGCGCGGCCGCCGAACGCGCGATGTTGGTGGCGACACCGCCGGGGTGCACGACGGTGACCCGCACGGGGTGGCCGAGGCTCAGCATCTCGGCGCGGACCGACTCGGTGAAGCCGCGGACCGCGAACTTGGACGTGCAGTAGGCGCCGAGGAACTGCTGTGCCAGGAACCCGTTCAGACTGGAGACGTTGACGAGGTGACCGTCGCCTGACTCGATGAGGTGCGGAAGGAACTCCTTGGTGCAGGAGACGACCCCGGAGAGGTTGACGGCGAGCACCCTGTCGAACAGCTCGTAGTCGGTCTCGAGGAACCCGCCGCCGCTGGCGATTCCGGCGTTGTTGTACAGCTGGTGGACGACCCCGAAATGGGCGCGGACCTCCTTGGCGTACCCGATCACCGCCGCGCGGTCGGCCACGTCGACGGGGAGCGAGTGGATTTCGGCCCCGAGCGCCCGAACCGCCTCGACGGTTTCCGCGAGCCCGTCCGCGTTGACGTCGCAGACCGAGAGCCGACCACCCCGCCGCGCGATCGCGAGTGCCAGGGACCGGCCGATTCCAGAGCCGGCGCCGGTGACGACGGAGACCTTGCCGCGGAGCGGGGATGCGGTGGATGTGGTGGATGCGGGGGTCATGTGCCGGCTTCCTGGCGAAGGTCGGTGGCCGTGTCGTTCGCGGAGCTGCCGGTCGCGCCGCCCTCGGCGGCGCGCGTGAACCGGAGCTGCTCGTCGGCGATCGGTCCGCGACGGATCAGCTTCCTGTCGTCGTGGTAGTTGCTGGACATCACCCAGGGAGCACGCGGTCCCTGGCGCGGCAGGCTGCCGAGCGCGCGCTGCACGTAGCCAGCACCGAAGTCCAGCAGCGGGCGGGTGGCCATCTCGGGGTCCGCCACGGCGCAGGCGGTGTCGAAGCCGTGCTCGTCCATGTGGGAGAGCAGCCGGCAGAAGTACTCGCACAGCAGACTGATCTTCAGGGTCCACGACGAGTTCGTGTATCCGACGGCGAGCGCGAGATTCGGGACGCCGCTGAGCATCAGCCCCCGGTATACGACCGTCTCTCGGAACGAGATCGGCTTTCCGTCGACCTCCAGCTGGGCGCCGCCAAGGACCTGGATGTTGAGACCCGTCGCGGTCACGATGATGTCCGCGGGCAGTTCCTCGCCCGACCGCAGGAGAATGCCCGTCTCGGTGAACGACGCGATCTGGTCGGTCACCATCGAGGCCTTCCCGGCCGCGAGCGCGCGGTAGAGATCGCGGTTGGGCGCCACGCACACGCGCTGGTCCCAGGGGTTGTACGGCGGGTTGAAATGCGTGTCGAGATCGAAGCCAGGTGGCAGCGCCCTGCGGTTGAGGTACCGGATCACGCGCCGCGCGATGGCCGGGTATCTCTGGCAGAAAACCCAGATCAGGCGTTGACGGGCGATGTTCTTGCGCCGGGTGAGGGCGTGGCCGCGCCTTTCTCCGAAGACCTTGCGAAGACGGATCGCGGTCCGGTCCACGCGGGGCACGGGCAGGATGTACGTGGGCGTGCGCTGCAGGAGCGTCACGTGCGCGGCCGCGCCAGCGCCCGCGCCCTCGCTCCGGAGCAGTGCCGGCACCAGCGTGACCGCCGTGGCCCCGCTCCCGATCACGACGACGCGCCTGCCCGCGTAGTCGAGGTCGTCGGGCCAGGTCTGCGGGTGGACGATCTCGCCCGCGAATCGGTCCCGGCCCTCGAAGACCGGGGTGTAGCCCTCGTCGTACCGGTAGTACCCGGTGGCGGCGAAGATCCAGCGGGCACGGAACGACACGCGCTCGGCCGGCCCGTCCTGAGTCAGGCGGCGCTCGGCCTCCACCGTCCAGCGAGCCGTCGGCGAGGACCAGGTGGCCCGCACGACGCGGTGGTTGTACCGGATGCGCGGCCCGAGACCGTTCTCGTCCGCCGCCTCGCGCAGGTAGTCGAGGATGCGCGGCGCGTCGGCGATCGACTCCTTGTCCAGCCACGGCTTGAACTCGTAGCCGAAGGTGTGCAGGTCCGAGTCGGAGCGGATGCCGGGATAGCGGAAGAGGTCCCACGTTCCCCCCAGGGACGCGCGGGCCTCCAGGATCGCGAAGCTCTTGGCGGGGTGCTCGGTCCGCAGGTAGCGACCGGCGCCGATGCCCGACACGCCCGCTCCGATGATCAGGACGTCGAGGCTCTCCATCTCGGCTGGCTCGGCTGGGCTCTGCATGGTGGCTCCGCTCAGGACACGACTGCGACATTGGCCACCGTGCGTCGGCGGGAGCCTGGAAGGCCAGCGCGATCTGCCTCGGTTTTGGGCATTCTATGGTGCAGACTGCCCGCATGAAGCCGTCGTGGCCGGTGCCCTCCGATCGCGTGCGTGAGCTGATGCGCCGAGGCGCCGAGACGGTGCTGTCGCCGGCGCCGGAAGCGCTCGCCCAGCTCAACGCGGCGTCGCTCGGTGGCCTGGGGAGACGGACGGTCGCCGCCGATCCCGCCCTCGCGGAGGCCACCGCCCGGGCGAACGCGGCCAATCTGCGGCAGTGGGCGGCCTCGAACGTCCAGCGGCCCACCGAGCGGGTGCCGCCCTACCTCGGCCCGGAGGCGATGGAACTGGCCAGGGACCTGGTGCGGCGCGGGCTGGACCGCAGCGCGCTCGACTCGTACCGCACCTCCCAGAGCGCCGCCTGGCGCCTCTGGATGGACATCTGCTTCGAGCTCACCTCGGACCGCGAGGAGCTCCAGGCCCTGCTCGACATCTCGGCCCTCTCCATCTCCACGTTCGTCGACGACACCGTCGAGGCCGTCTCCGCGCAGGTCGAGGCCGAACGTGACGAGCTCACCCGTGGCAGCCACGCGGAGCGGATGGCGACCGTGACCCTCCTTCTCGAAGGCGCTCCGCTCGCCAGGCGACACGCCGAGACCCAGCTTGGCTACGGCCTCGCCGGGCCGCAGACCGCCGCCATCGTCTGGGCCACCGCGCCGGGCGACGGCCAGGCGCTGGGCTCCGGCGTGAGCGCGGACCTCGAGGCCGCGGCCGAGGCCCTCATGCGTGCCGGCGGCGCGACCCGACGGCTGACGGTCGTCGCGAGCGTCGCCGCCCTGTGGGTCTGGCTCCCCGTCGACGAGATACCTCCGAGCGCGCAGCTCGAGTCCCGGCTGCGGACCCTGAGCGGCGTCAGGATCGCGATCGGCCGTGGCGGCCGGGATCTCGACGGATTCCGCCGCAGCCACCTGGACGCGGCGACCACCCAGCGGATGCTGGCCAGGATCACCGCGCGCCAGCCGGTCACCCGGTTCCAGGACGTCCAGCTCGTCGCGCTCATGACCGTCGATCCCGCGCTCGCCGACGAGTTCGTGGGTGATGCCCTCGGCCCGCTCGCGAGTGCCGACGCCGAGATCCGCGACACGGTCTCGACCTATGTGCGTGAGCAGTTCAACGCCTCCCGCGCCGCCGAGCGCCTCTACACCCACCGCAACACGGTTCTGCGCCGCCTCGCCCGGGCCGACCAGCTCCTGCCTCGTCCCCTGGCGGAGAACCTCCTGGACGTCGCGGCCGCGCTGGAGATCGTCAGGCTCCGGGCGACGGTGACGAAATGATCGCGCTACAGGGCGGGGCGGCGGGTCAGAGACGCGGTTATGCCGGCGAGGTGGGCCAGGCGGGCTATCTCGGAGGAGCGGAACTTCGGGCCGCCGGGACGGCCGACGAGGATGACCAGCTCGGGGCAGCCGACCGGGGCGGCGGCCAGCTCCATGCCACGCTCGGCCCAGCGGGCCGGCAGGCCGCCCTCGTCGGGGTCGATCTCGCGGGCCTCGGCGAGCGGCAGCCAGGGCACCGGCCGGGTCGCGCGCGGCGGGCTGGCGTAGTCGTCGACGCCGAGCGCGGGAGCGCCGACGGAGGACTCCCTGATCCGCACGTCGCCCGGAGCGACCTGCTCGAGCAGCATCGCCCAGTCGGCATGGAAGACGCCGGCGACCAGCTCGGCGAGCACGGCGGGGGCGTCCCGGGGGCGGTCGGTGAGCGCGTCCACGAGGTCCAGGTCGTCGCTGACCCCGCCACCGCTGGCGAGGTAGGGGCGCAGCGACTCCACCCGGACGCCCGGTACCGACTGGGCCGCCGTCAGCACGCCGTCCGCGAGGCCACCCGGCGGTAGCAGCACCAGCAGGTCGTCCACAGCGCCGTCCGTCGACCGCTCGACGACCGCGAGGCTGACGATGTCGATCCCGACCCGTCCCAGCGCTGTCGCGACAGCCCCCAGCGCGCCGGGTCGGTCGGGCAGAAGCAGGCGGAGGAGGTACGACATGACGCCGAGCATTCCCGACCGGCGTGACGGTCCGGTGACATCGGGGGGCTTTCCCTTGTGTTTCGCGCCGCGGGCCGCCGCAGGCCGTCCGGGGCGGTGCCGGTGCGTAGCGGACGGGCGGACCGGGGTGTCACGGTGGTCACCCCAACCGTGAGGACGGCGGCCGCCCGGCGGGCACCCCGCCAGCGGGCGGGCCACGGCGAAGGACACCCGCCGACCCGTACGATGACATCACACCGACACGCAGATACGCCGTGGCGTCGCCGGTCGTCGCGGATCGCGTCCGGCGCCGTCGCGCCCAGGACGCCCCGGCGCGGCCAGGCCCGGCTGGTCGCCCAGGCCCGCCTGGTCACGCCGTAGCGGCTGCCCGAGCGGCCCGTGGCCGCCGTGCGGACGGTCGCGGACGACCGTGACAGGGCCCTGGCGACCGCGGCCGGTGAAGAAAATCGGTGGGCACCGCGCCCGCCGTAGCTGACGATCGGTGGGCTCGCGCCCGCCGCCGATGAGGGGGCCTACCGCCATGGCCATCACCCGGGACGAGGTCGCGCACCTCGCCCGCCTGTCGCGGATGTCGCTGTCCGACGCCGAGCTCGACGCGCTCGCCCCTCAGCTCGACCAGATCCTGTCCGCCGTCGCCCGGGTTGCCGAGGTCGCGGCGGCGGACATCCCACCGACCAGCCACGCGGTGCCGCTGACCAACGTCTTCAGGGCCGACGTGACCCGGCCGTCGCTCCCGGCCGACGAGGCGCTGGCTGCCGCCCCGGCGAGCGAAGACGGCCGTTTCCGGGTGCCCCGCATCCTCGACCCGGACGAGTGAGCCCGCTTCACCGCTCCCGGCGTCGGTCGCCGGGCGGGAGCGGTCGCGAGGGGTCACGAGCCACCAGGCGGGCCCCGCGGCGGGCCGCGCATCCGATGCCGCCAGACTTCAGAGACAGCAGCCTCCGGGAGCGCGAAGGAAGATCGTTTTCGCACCCCCTCTGGCTCATAGACATGTGAGGGACCGACAGCAGCCATGACCGACGTACCTACCGACGTCGTCCGGCTCACCGCCGCCGAGACCGCGGCCGCGATCGCGGCCGGCGAGCTCTCCGCCGTCGAGGCCACCCAGGCGGCGCTCGACCGGGTCGCCAAGGTCGACGACGCCGTCCACGCCTTCCTGCACGTCGACGCCGAGGGCGCGCTCACCGCCGCGGCCGGCGTCGACACCCGCCGCGCCGCCGGCGAGCGGCTCGGCCCGCTCGCGGGCGTCCCGCTCGCGCTCAAGGACGTGCTCACCGCCAGAGGAATGCCGACGACCTGCGGCAGCAGGATCCTCGAGGGCTGGCACCCGCCGTACGACGCGACCGTGACGGCCCGGCTGCGCGCCGCCGACGTCGTGATCCTCGGCAAGGCGAACATGGACGAGTTCGCGATGGGCTCGTCCACCGAGAACTCCGCCTACGGGCCGAGCCGCAACCCCTGGGACCTCAGCCGCATCCCCGGCGGCAGCTCCGGCGGTTCGTCGGCCGCCGTCGCCGCGTTCGAGGCGCCGCTGGCGATCGGCACCGACACCGGTGGCTCCATCCGCCAGCCGGCCGCCGTCTGCGGCCTCGTCGGCGTGAAGCCGACCTACGGCGGGGTGAGCCGCTACGGCCTGGTGGCGTTCTCCAGCTCGCTCGACCAGGCCGGCCCGCTCGCCCGCACCGTCACCGACGCCGCGCTGCTGCACGCCGCGATCGCGGGGCACGACCCGATGGACTCCACCAGCGTCGACGGGCCGGTGCCCCAGATCGTCGAGGCCGCGGCCCGCCGCGAGGTGCTCGGCATGCGGATCGGCGTCGTGCGCGAGCTGTCCGGCGAGGGCTACGAGCCGGGGGTGCAGGCCCGCTTCGACGAGGCGGTCGCGCTGCTCGCCCAGCTCGGCGCCGAGATCATCGAGGTGAGCTGCCCGCACTTCGACTACGCGCTGGCGGCCTACTACCTGATCGCGCCCAGCGAGTGCTCGTCCAACCTGGCCCGGTTCGACGCGATGCGCTACGGCCTGCGGGTCGGCGACGACGGGGTGGCCGGCGCCGAGGAGGTCATGAGCCGCACCCGCGCGGCCGGCTTCGGCCCCGAGGTCAAGCGCCGCATCATCCTCGGTACCTACGCCCTGTCGAGCGGCTACTACGACGCCTACTACGGCCAGGCGCAGAAGGTGCGGACGCTGATCAGCCGCGACTTCGCCGCGGCGTTCGAGCAGGTCGACGTCCTGGTGTCGCCGACCACGCCCACGGTCGCGTTCCCGATCGGGGCCAAGGTCGACGACCCGATCGCGATGTACCTCAACGACCTGTGCACGATCCCGGCGAACCTCGCGGGCGTGCCGGCGATGAGCGTGCCGGCCGGCCTGTCCGAGGGCCTGCCGGTCGGTTTCCAGATCATGGCTCCGGCCTTCGCCGACGACCGCCTGTACCAGGTCGGCGGCGCGCTGGAAACCGCCCTCGACGCCCGCCGTGGCCACCGCTTCCTGGACGCCGCCCCCGCTCTCTAGCCGGCGCGGCGTCCAGCAGCCGGATCGCGATCGCGCCGTACCGCTGAAACGCCGTACCACACGGAAGGACAACCGCCATGGTCAAGCTGCGCAGCACGCGGCAGGACCGGACGCTGCTGATCGCGGTGTGGGTCCTCACCGTCATCGTGCTCGTTCTCGGTGGGCTCTCCAGGAGCCCGATCCTGCTGGTGTGGGGAACGGTCGGGCTGCTGGCCGCGATCTACCTCACCCGCGTCCATTTCCGCGACACCCGCCCGGGGCGCCCGGGGCCGGACGCCGGCTCCGGCGGCACGCCGGGTCCGGGCCCTGGCGAGAGCGAGGACGAGGCGCCCGGCCAGCCGGCCGACGCCGCCACCGCGGTCAAGACCGACACATCAGACGTCGAGGAGTCCAGGTGAGTACCCCGGCCGCCGTCATTGCCACCCCGTCCTACGAGGACGCGTTCGCCCGCTACGAGCCGGTGATCGGCCTGGAGACGCACGTCGAGCTCGGCACCGCGTCGAAGATGTTCTGCGGCTGCGCGACCGGCTTCGGCGCGCCGCCGAACAGTCAGGTCTGCCCGGTCTGCCTCGGCCTGCCCGGGGCCCTACCGGTGATCAACGAGGCGGCGGTCCGGTTCGCCGTGATGATCGGGCTGGCGCTGAACTGCCAGATCGCCGGCTGGTCCCGTTTCGCCCGGAAGAACTACTTCTACCCGGACATGCCGAAGAACTTTCAGACCAGCCAGTATGACGAGCCGTTGTGCGTGAACGGGTGGCTGGCGGTCGAGGTCGACGGCGAGTTGCACCGGGTCGGCATCACCCGGGTGCATATGGAGGAGGACACCGGCAAGTCGCTGCACGTCGGCGGCGCGACCGGGCGCATCCACGGGGCGACCCACTCGCTGGTCGACTACAACCGGGCGGGCATCCCGCTCGTCGAGATCGTCACGGAACCGGACGTGCGCTCGCCCGAGGTGGCCCGCGCCTACGTCGAGGAGCTGCGCGAGCTGTGTCGCGCGCTCGCCGTGTCCGACGTCCGGATGGAGCAGGGCTCGCTGCGCTGCGACGCGAACGTGTCGCTGCGCCTTCGGGTCGGCCCGGGCGAGGCGGAGAAGCCGTTCGGGACCCGCAGCGAGACGAAGAACCTCAACTCGCTGCGTTCCGTCGAGCGTGCCATCCGCTCCGAGATCGTCCGGCAGGCCGGACGGCTCGACGCCGGGGAGCGGATCATCCAGGAGACCCGCCACTTCGACGAGGCCTCCGGGCGCACGTCGTCGGGCCGGTCGAAGGAGGAGGCGACCGACTACCGGTACTTCCCCGAGCCCGACCTGGCCCCGGTGGCCCTGTCCCGGGAGTACGTCGAGGCGGTCCGCGCCTCGCTGCCGGAGATGCCTTCGCAGCGGCGCGCGCGGCTCATCGCCGAGCATGGCTTCTCCGAGCGCGACCTGGTGGACCTGCGCAACGCCGGCGCGCTCGACCTCGTCGAGCAGACGATCGCCGCCGGCGCGTCGGCCCCGGCCGCCCGCAAGTGGTGGCTCAACGAGCTGGCCCGGCGCGCGGCCGACTCCGGCGTCACCCCGGCCGAGCTCGCGATCCAGCCGGTGCAGGTGGCTCGCGTCATCGAGCTGATCGCCGAGGGAAGCCTCACCGACGCGCTCGCCCGCAAGGTGATCGACGGGGTGCTCGCCGGCGAGGGCGACCCGGACCAGGTCGTCGCCGCCCGCGGCCTCGCGGTCGTCACGGACGACTCGGCGCTGTCCGCCGCCGTCGACACGGCGATCGCGACCGCTCCCGACATCGCCGACAAGGTCCGCGCCGGCAAGCTCAACGCCGTCGGCCCGCTCGTCGGCGCCGTCATGAAGGCGATGAAGGGCCAGGCCGACGCCGCCACCATCCGTTCCCTCCTCCTGGAACGCCTCGGCGCCGCCTGACCGACGACATCGTGGTGGATGGGCGCGTCCATGGACGCTCCCATCCACCACACTTCCCACTACCGCCGTGGGACCGCGTTGGATGGGCGAGCCTATGGGCTCGCTGAGCCGCCACGGTCCGCCGGACCGCGGGGTCGCCGCGCTGCCGCTGAGGGCGTCCGGTATGGGAGCATGGAGCCCGATGGCCGCCTCGACCGGGACGCTGTACGCCACCAGCGATCTCCATGTCCGATACCCGGACAACCGGGCCGTCGTCGAGGCGATGCGTCCGACCGGGGACGACGACTGGCTGCTCGTGGTCGGTGACGTCGCGGACTTCGTGGACGAGATCCGCTGGGCGCTCGCGCTGCTCGCGAGCAGGTTCGCCCGGGTGGTCTGGGTGCCCGGCAACCACGAGCTGTGGACGCCCAAGCGCGACCCGGTCCAGCTGCGCGGGGTCGCCCGCTACTGGCACCTCGTCGACATCTGCCGCGAGCTGGGCGTGCTCACCCCCGAGGACCCGTACCCGGTCTGGGACGGTCCCGGCGGGCCGGTGGTCATCGCGCCGATGTTCCTGCTCTACGACTACACGTTCCGCCCCGCGGGCACGTCGACGAAGGCCGAGGCGCTCGCCTACGCCCACTCCACCGGCGTGGTCTGCTCCGACGAGTTCCTGCTGCACCCCGACCCGTTCCCGACCCTGGACGACTGGTGCCGGACCCGGGTCGCGCAGACCGAGAAGCGGCTGGCCGAGCTCCCGGCGGACGGCCCGCCGACCGTGCTGGTCAACCACTTCCCGCTGGTCCGGGAGCCGACCAGGGTGCTGCGCTACCCCGAGTTCGCCCAGTGGTGCGGCACCGAGCTGACCGCCGACTGGCACCTGCGCTTCCGCGCCGCCGCGGTCGTCTACGGCCACCTGCACATCCCCCGCACCACGGTGTACGACGGCGTCCGCTTCGAGGAGGTCTCCCTCGGCTACCCCCGCGAGTGGACCCGCCGCCCCGCCCACTACCAGCGCCCCCCGCTACGCCGGATCCTGCCCGCCGAACCCGCCGCGCCCTGATCTCAGCCGGGGGTGTCGGCGGGCGCGCCGGCGGGCGCGGAGCTCGCGGTGGTGGACGGGGCGGGCAGGTTGCCGTCGAGGGCGTTGAGGAAGGCGGCGGCGACGGGAGCGGCGGACTCGGCGCCGAAGCCGCCGTTCTCGATGAGGACCGCGAAGGCGACCGGGCCGCGGTAGCCGACGAACCAGGCGTGCGTCGGCGGCGGGTTGCCGTCGATGTACTCGGCGGTGCCGGTCTTGCCGAAGACCTCACCGGGGAACGGCACGCCCGCCGCGGTCCCGTCGGTGACCACCGCCCGCATGAACGCGCGCAGGTCCGGGAGGATCTTCGGCGGTAGCTGGTTCGTCCGGGTGGGGCCGCCGACCACGAACGGCGCGCGCCAGGCGCCGCTGGCCACGGCGGCGGCGACGCTCGCCATCTGCAGCGGGGAGGCAGCCACCCGGCCCTGGCCGATCGACGCGGACGCCGTCTCCACAACGTCCTTCGGCGTCGGGAAGAGACCGCCGACGCTCGCGATCGGCAGCGGCGGGTTTCCGTCGAAGCCGTACAGGCGGGCGGCCCGGGCCAGCGCGTCCGGCGGCAGCGAGCCGGCCAGATTGATGAAGGCGGTGTTGCAGCTGCGCGCGAACGCGTCGCGCAGCGTCAGCGGCCCGAACTTCTCGTTCTCGGCGTTGGAGAAGCTGCGCCCTCCGGCGGAGGCCGTCGCGGAGCAGTCCAGCATGGTGTTCCGATCGCGGCCGCTCATCAGTGCCGCGGTCGCTGTCACGATCTTGAAGGTGGAGCCGGGCGGGTAGGTGCCGCGCAGCGCCCGTCCGTAGCCGTTGAGGGGATGGTTCGCCAGGGCCAGGACGCCGCCGGTGCGGACGTCGATCGCCACCAGCGCGCCCGCCGGCCACCGCGAGGTCGCCAGCGCCTGTTCCGCCGCCCGCTGCACCCCGAGGTCGACGGTGGTGCGGATCTTCTCGCCGGCGGCCATCGTCCAGCTGTACGGCGTCGCCACGACGGCGCCCCGCGCGTCGCGCAGCACGACCTGGCCGCCGCTCGCCGCGAGCCGGTTGTCGTAGGCCCGCTGCAGGCCGCTTGGCGGGGACACCTGGCCGATCAGGTTGCCCGCGAGTTCCGGATCCGTCGCCAGCGGCTGGCCGGCGCGGTCGAGGAGCTCGCCGCGCCGCGCCGTCGACCCGGTGCGGTCGAAGTGCAGGCCCGGCGCGAGCTGGGGGTGTACGGAACCGAGCAGTGCCCGCACCTTCCACCCGTCGGTGGCCTTCGTCAGCGTCAGCTTGCCGGAGTACGGCCAGGGCGCGGGCTCACCCGCGAGGTGAAGGGTCGCCGTGTACGGGACGGTCGCGGTGGTGGCGTCGCGGTGGGCGTCGCCGAGGGCGAACGCCGCGTCGGTCAGCCGCAGCCGGTCGCGCATGTCGGCCATCGCCGCGATGAGCGTGGGAACGTCGACGTCGCCCGGGACGGTCACTGCGGTGATCCCGGCCTGGCCCGCACCCGCACCCGCGCCTGCACCAGCGCCGGCACCCCCGCCGCCACCCCCACCAGCACCCCCGCCGGCACCCCCACCAGCACCGGCACCGGTGCCCTGGCGGCCACGCGTGGCGGCGTCGCTGGGCAGGGCCGTTCCGGGGGCGGCCGCGGCGGGCAGGACGAGCGCGGCGGGCGCCACCGAGGTGGTCGGCCCGGCGGGTGGGGTTGGCGAGATCGGCACGCCGCCGCCTCCCACGGCCGGCGTCACGGACGGGGGAGTGGCGTCGTCGATCGAGCGCCAGGCCGCGAGATAGGCCAGGGCGGTCGCCCGGACGGCCCGGTCGGCCGCCGCATGGTCCCGCTGGACCTTCCAGAGGTAGCCGCCGCCGGCCCCGGCGCCGAGCAGGACGACCAGGGCCGCCGCGAGAGCGGCCCCGCGGCGCGACCCGCGGCGCCGACGGCCTGGCATGGCCGTGAAACCGCCTGGAGTCAGTGGCACGGCGCCACCCCCCGATCCTCACGACGGTCCGTGTCTAGGACAATTCCCCGGGTGTCTTCACCGGGGTTCCGACCGCCGTACCTTACGCTGCGTAGCCATCCTCCGCTCGTTGTGCTCGGCTCGGGTGGTAGGCGCCGCAGCAGGGGCGTGGGATGCGCGAAGTTGATTACTTAAGGTGATGATCGCCGGGTAGGTCGAGGTACCCGGGGGGAGCCGGACCGGTGGCCGGCGGGACCAGGAGTGTGGCCGGCGAGACCGGACGCGTGGCCGGTGGGCGTCAGGCCGGTGTGGCGACGGCGCCGAGCTGGTCGATCAGTGACGTCAGCCCGGGGAGCTGCGCGGTGCAGGCGAGCGTCTTCACGCCCTTGTCCCAGGCGGCGGCATTGGGCTCCAGCGCGCCGGAGACCGGGGAGGCGCCCGGCTGCGCGTGCCCGGAGACCGGGGAGCGCCCCGGTGACACGTGGCTCACGTAGTTGTTGAACGCGTCGCCACAGCTGGACTGCACCAGGCTGTCAAGATTGCTCTCACCTGGCCATACGCCGGGCAGGTTCCCACTCAGGTCGACCAGTTTGATGACTTCGACCCGATGCGGCTGGCCACAGCGCACGACCTTGGCGCTCTCGGCCCCCGCGGCGCTTGCCGGGTCCCAGTTCACGCAGTCGCCCACGCGCAGCGACGACAGGAGCGCCGGCGGGACGAGCACTCCACCGGCGGTGTGCGGCGCCAACGGCGCGGAGGCGGTGGGGTTCATGACCGTGCTACCCGAGGCCGCGCCGGCCGTCGTGGCCGCCCGGTTGCTGTGCCGCAGCGCGACGACGATGCTGATCACTCCGGCGAGCACGGCGAGGAAGGCGACGACGCGGGCGGCCCTGCGGCGACGGAAACCCGGCCGCGGCGCCCAGACCATCCGGTGCATGCCAGCCGGCAGCCGGCGGTTGGCCGGTACGACCTGGCAACGCCCTGGATCCCGGCGGTCGACCGACCGGCCGCGCTCGGCCGCGGACGGCTCGATGAACCGGGCAGCCCGGACGAAACCATCATCCAGATGCAGGTTCTCGAAGGGATCCCGGTGCTCCGCGGGCTCCCGCTCCGGCGACGCCATGGGAGCAACGGTAAACCCGCGCCGGCCCATCACGATGGTCTTTCCCTCAACGACTGTACAGACCACAACGAATGCCCCATGGTCGCCGGCTGCCGGCGCGCGCGCGATGGGCTGATCGGCCTCGGGAATCGACGCCCGGTAATAGAGTGACCACGTGTAGTGCCGTTCCGGCGCGGGCCATATTCACCCACGGCGCGAGACGGAACTGTCGTCGGTGCCAACGGCCCCCCAACGTCTTCCCCACCGGTTTCGCGCCCGTCCAGGTCGTTCTCGGATCTGCGAGCGCGAGCGGCAGCGACCCGGCGGGGGAGCGGCGGGGAAGCGGCGGGCGGTGCTAGCGGCCGACGGTGACGCTGACGGCGCGAGCGTAGGGCGCGCCGATGATCCTCGCGATCTCCTGCAGGATGTCGGCGGGGACGGCGTCGTCCAGGGACAGCGACATCAGTGCCTGCCCACCCGCCTCCACGCGGCTGACCTGTGCGTTCGCGATGTTGATACTCGCGTCGCCCAGCAGCTCGCCGATGGCGCCGACGATGCCCGGCCGGTCCTCGTACCGGAAGAACGCCAGGTGGGCCTCCGGCCGCAGGTCCACCTCGAACCCGTCGATCGCGGTGATCTTCTCGACCTGCCGGGTGCCGACCAGCGTCCCCGCGACCGAGACCACGGTGCCGTCGGGCAGCGCGCCGCGCAGCGTCACCAGGTTGCGGTAGTCGGGACTCTCGCGGTGGGTCTCGAGCGCGACCTCGACATGGCGCTCCTTGGCGAGCAGCGGAGCGTTCACGTAGGTGACCTGCTCCTCGACGACGTCGGCGAACACCCCCTTGAGGGCGGCCAGCTGCAGCACGGAGACGTCGAACTCGGTGATCTCGCCGCGGACCTCGACGGTCAGGTTCGACGGCAGGCCGCCGGCGATGCCGGTGAACACCTGGCCGAGCTTCTCCGCCAGCGACAGGCCGGGCCGGACCTCCTCGGCGACCACGCCACCGGCCTGGACGTTGACCGCGTCCGGCACGAACTCGCCCTGCAGCGCCAGGCGCACCGAGCGGGCGACCGCGAGGCCCGCCTTCTCCTGTGCCTCGTTTGTCGACGCCCCCAGGTGCGGGGTGACGACGACGTTCTCCAGGCCGAACAGCGGCGAGGCGGTGGTCGGCTCCTTGAGGAAGACGTCGACGCCGACGCCGCCGACCTGTTTCGAGCGCACCGCCTCGGCGAGCGCCCGCTCGTCGACCAGGCCGCCCCGGGCCGCGTTGATGACGATCACGCCCCGCTTGGTCCTCGTCAGCTCGTCCGCGCCGATGAGCCCGAGGGTCTCCGGGGTCTTCGGCAGGTGAATCGTGATCACGTCGCTGATCCGCAGCAGCTCGTCGAGGTCGACGAGGCGAACACCCATCTGCGCGGCTCTGGCCGGCGCGAGGTAGGGGTCGTACGCGACCAGCTGCATGCCGAACGCCGCCAGCCGCTGCGCGACCAGCTGCCCGATCCGGCCGAGGCCGACGACGCCGGCGACCTTCTCGGTCAACTCGACACCGGTGTACTTCGAGCGCTTCCACTCGCCGTTCTGCAGGGACTTGTCGGCCGCTGGCACCCGGCGGGCGACGGCGAGCAGCAGCGCGATCGCGTGCTCGGCGGCGCTGACGATGTTCGACAGCGGCGCGTTGACGACCATGACGCCCCGGGTCGTCGCCGAGGGGATGTCGACGTTGTCCAGGCCGATGCCCGCGCGGGCGACGACCTTGAGCCTGGGCGCGGCGGCCAGCGCCTCGGCGTCGATCTTCGTCGCAGACCGGATGATCACCGCGTCCACGTCGGCGAGCGCGGGCAGCAGCACCGACCGGTCGGCGCCGTCCACGTGGCGGACCTCGAAGTCCCCGGACAGTACCTCCAGCCCGGCCGGCGAAAGCTCCTCGGCAACGAGTACGACGGGCACTGGGATCTCCTCATCGAGAGCACAGAGATGCGGCTCGGCCACCGCCCCGGGCGACATGGGCACGCATCCCCGGCCGCCAGAGCCTACCGGGCGATCAGTGTGACGCTCGTCTCATAAACACGGCCCGTTTGGTGACGGTTGGTCAACCGTCACCAAACGGGCCGTGAATGCGACCGGCACCTCGGGTCACCGCCGCCCGGAGCTGGCGGCGCCG
Source organism: Pseudofrankia saprophytica (assembly GCF_000235425.2). Taxonomy (NCBI): domain Bacteria; kingdom Bacillati; phylum Actinomycetota; class Actinomycetes; order Frankiales; family Frankiaceae; genus Pseudofrankia; species Pseudofrankia saprophytica. Next base: position 202,131 of record NZ_KI912267.1, on the reverse strand, counting down.
CGACCCGAGCGACCTGGTCGGAAGGCTCCTACCTGGAGATCCAGGACATCATCGAGCGGAGCTTGGAACCGACCTTCTCGATCTGGTGGGTCTTGCCGTCCTCGACGAGCTTGGTGAAGTTCGGGCGGCCCGCGTCGTCCTCGGCGACCCACTCGCGCGCGAAGGTGCCGTCCTGGATCTCGTCGAGGATCTTGCGCATCTCACCCTTGACCGCCGGAGTGACCACCCGCGGGCCGCGGGTGACGTCGCCGTACTCGGCGGTGTCGGAGATCGAGTAGCGCATCTGGGAGATGCCGCCCTCGTACATGAGGTCGACGATGAGCTTGAGCTCGTGCAGGCACTCGAAGTAGGCGATCTCCGGCTGGTAACCGGCCTCGACGAGGGTCTCGAACCCGGCCTGGACCAGTGCGGACGCGCCGCCGCAGAGCACCGCCTGCTCGCCGAACAGGTCGGTCTCGGTCTCCTCGGTGAAGGTGGTGCGCAGCGTGCCGGCGCGGGTGCCGCCGATGCCCTTGGCGTAGGCGAGCGCGGTCGCCAGGGCCTTGCCGGTCGCGTCGGTCTCGACCGCGACGAGGCAGGGGACGCCCTTGCCCTCCTGGAACACCCGGCGGACCAGGTGGCCCGGGCCCTTGGGGGCGATCATGAAGACGTCGACGCCCTCGGGCGGGGTGATCAGGTTGTAGCGGATGTTGAAGCCGTGACCGAAGGCCAGCGCGTCGCCCGCCTTGAGGTTGGGCAGGATCGACTCGGCGTAGATCTTGCGGTGCGCCGTGTCGGGCGCGAGGATCATGATGATGTCCGCCTCGGCGGCGGCCTCGAACGGGGTGACGACCCGCAGGCCCTCCTCCTCGGCCTTCGCGCGGCTCTTGCTGGTCTCCGGCAGGCCGACGCGGACGTCGACGCCCGAGTCCCGCAGGTTCAGCGCGTGCGCGTGGCCCTGGCTGCCGTACCCGATGATCGCGACCTTGCGCTCGGCGAGGTCCTCCAGGTTGGCGTCGTCGTCGTAGTAGATCTCGACCATCGTGCGCGATCTCCTCGTTGCGTGTTCGTGGTACCGGTGCACGTGCTGCGCACGCGCGCGGATTGGCGTTTCCAGAGCCGGACGACCGGCGACCGGCATGATCGCAGACCCAGGGCTGGTGGGTCGGGAGGCGCCGCCCAGGCGTCGCCTAGGCGGTTCTCTCCAGGGCGCGCAGGCTGCGGTCGGTGATCGAGCGGGAGCCGCGGCCGAGCGCGACCATGCCGGACTGGACCAGCTCCTTGATCCCGAACGGCTCCAGGACCCGGACCAGCGCGTCCAGCTTGTCATGGGTGCCGGTCGCCTCGATGGTGACGGCATCGGAGGCCACGTCGACGACCTTGGCCCGGAACAGGCCGATGAGCTCGAGCACCTGCGAGCGGGCGGACGCGTCGGCGCGCACCTTGACGAGCAGCAGCTCGCGCTGGACCGAGACGTCGGGGTCCATCTCGACGATCTTCAGCACGTTGACGAGCTTGTTGAGCTGCTTGGTGACCTGCTCCAGCGGCAGCTCGTCGACGGCGACGACGATCGTCATTCGGGAGACGTCGCTGTGCTCGGTCGGCCCGACGGCCAGCGACTCGATGTTGAAACCGCGCCGGGAGAACAGACTGGCCACCCTGGCCAGGACTCCGGGCTTGTTCTCGACGAGAACGGACAGCGTGTGGTGGCTGGTCACGGCGTCTGCGCCTTTCGAACCGAACGAGCGAAGGAGGGGCACCTGCGGCGCACTAGAGGTTCACTTCGGCGTCGCCGCTGTAGTCGAAGTCGGGAGCGAGGTCACGGGCGACCTTGATCTCGTCGTTGCTCGAGCCGGCGGCGACCATCGGCCACACCATCGCGTCGGGGTGGACGACGAAGTCGATGACCACCGGCGCGTCGTCGATCGCCATCGCCTTCTCGATCGTGCTGTCGACGTCGGCGGCCGTCTCGCAGCGCAGCCCGACGCAGCCGAGCGCCTCGGCGAGCCGGACGAAGTCCGGGACCCGCTTCGCGCCGGTGCGGGAGCTGGTCGGGTGGGTGCCGAGGTTGGTGTTCGAGTAGCGCTGGTCGTAGAACAGCGTCTGCCACTGGCGGACCATGCCGAGCGCCCCGTTGTTGATGACGGCGACCTTGATCGGGATGCCCTCCAGCGCGCAGGTCGCGAGCTCCTGGTTGGTCATCTGGAAGCAGCCGTCGCCGTCGATAGCCCAGACGGTCGTGTCGGGGCGGCCGACCTTGGCGCCCATCGCCGCCGGCACGGCGTAGCCCATCGTCCCGGCGCCGCCGGAGTTCAGGAACGTGTACGGGTTCTCGTACGAGATGAACTGCGCCGCCCACATCTGGTGCTGGCCGACGCCGGCGGTGTAGACGGCGTCCGGGCCGGCGATCTGCCCGATCCGCTGGATGACGTACTGCGGCGCGAGCGAGCCGTCCGCGGGCTCCGTGTAACCGAGCGGGTAGGTCCCGCGCCACCTGTTCAGCTGCTCCCACCAGCCGCCCAGGTCGGAGCGGGTCTCGGCCTGCAGCGCGCCGATCAGGTCGGCGATGACCTCCCGGCAGTCGCCCACGATCGGCACGTCGGCGGCCCGGTTCTTGCCGATCTCGGCCGGGTCGATGTCGGCGTGGATGATCTGCGCGTGCGGCGCGAACGTCGACAGCTTGCCGGTGACCCGGTCGTCGAACCGGGTGCCCAGCGCGATCAGCAGGTCCGCCTTCTGCAGCGCGGTGACGGCCGCCACCGAGCCGTGCATGCCGGGCATGCCCAGGTGCAGGTGGTGCGAGTCGGGGAAGGCGCCCCGTGCCATCAGCGTGGTGACCACCGGGATGCCGGTCAGCTCCGCGAGGATGCGCAGCTCCGCGGCGGCGCGGGACCTGAGCACGCCGCCACCGACGTAGAGCACAGGCCGGCGTGACGAGCTGATCATCTTGGCCGCCTCGCGCACCTGCTTGGCGTGCGGGCGGGTCACCGGCCGGTAGCCGGGCAGGTCGAGCGCCGGCGGCCACACCTCGTGCGGCAGCACCGACGTGAGCGACTGCATGACGTCCTTCGGCAGGTCGACGAGCACGGGGCCCGGCCGGCCGGTGGATGCCAGGTGGAACGCCTCGGCGATCGTGCGCGGGATGTCGTCGGCGGACTGGACCAGGAAGTTGTGCTTCGTGATCGGCATCGTGATGCCGCAGATGTCCGCCTCCTGGAAGGCGTCCGTCCCGATCGAGGCGCGGGCGACCTGGCCGGTGATGGCGACGATCGGCACCGAGTCCATGTAGGCGTCGGCGATCGGGGTCACCAGGTTCGTCGCTCCGGGGCCCGAGGTGGCCATGCAGACGCCGACCTTGCCCGTCGCCTGCGCGTAGCCCTCCGCCGCGTGCCCGGCGCCCTGCTCGTGACGGACGAGGATGTGCCGGACCCGCGTCGAGTCGTACAGCGGGTCGTAGGCGGGCAGGATCGCGCCGCCCGGGATGCCAAAGACAACGTCGGCCCCGACCGCTTCCAGGGAATGGACGAGCGACTGGGCTCCGGTGATCTCTCTAGTCATCTGCCGTCTTCCTTGACGTTGGCCGGGGGTGAGCTCAGTCCTTGATGTCACTGCGGGCACTAAAAAGCCCCTCGTGCCAAGGGCACTGAGGGGCTGCGTACGAGTCTGTCCCAGGCTGGCTGGGGCGATCGACTACGCACGCTCTCCGCGTACAAGAAGGCTCAGACGCACCCGCCTACCTTGGCTGACGATCCCGGTGCGAGTCAAGCCCTTCGCGGGTCGATTGTGTTCTGGGACCTGGGCCACACCGCGCCCGCTCAGCTGCCCCGTGACTGGTCTGCCCGATAGCCGACTACCTGGACTAGCTGGACGAGGTCCGCGGCTGGGGTACTGTGTTGGCGCCATGTGTGCCTCGCTTCCTGCCTCGCCGCTGTCGCCGCTCTCGCGGCCACGGCTGGCCGGCCTGCTCCTTAGCCGCCGCGGCGGGGCCTGACTTCCGGCTGGCTTCCCCGTCGCGGTGAATCTCGGGGCGCGTCTCCTATCGGCGGCACCGTCCCCGCGCGTCAGCACCCGGGTGACTCTCAAAGCTGAGAGTCCCGACAGGAAGCAGCTGCAGTGATCAACAATTCGCAGGCCAGCTCTGGCATGCCCATCGACAAGTACCGGCCGTTCCAGCCGGTGGCGCTGCCGGACCGGACGTGGCCGGACGCCCAGATCACCAAGGCGCCGCTGTGGTGCAGCGTCGATCTGCGTGACGGCAACCAGGCGCTGGTCGACCCGATGACGCCCGAACGCAAGCTGAAGATGTTCGAGCTGCTGGTAGGGATGGGCTACAAGGAGATCGAGGTCGGCTTCCCCGCGGCCAGCCAGACCGACTTTGACTTCATCCGCCAGCTGATCGAGAGCGACCTGATCCCGGACGACGTCACCATCCAGGTGCTGACGCAGGCCCGCGAGGAGCTGATCGAGCGGACCGTGCAGTCCCTGGTCGGCTCCAGCAAGGCGCTGCTGCACCTGTACAACTCGACATCCACCCTGCAGCGGCGAGTCGTCTTCGGCCAGGATCGCGCCGGGATCACGGAGATCGCCGTCCAGGGCGCCCGCTGGACCGTCCAGTACGCCGAGAAGCTGCTGGACGACCGCACCGACCTGCGCTGGCAGTACAGCCCCGAGTCGTTCACCGGCACCGAACTCGACTATGCCGTCGAGGTCTGCGAGGCCGTGATGGACGTGTGGGAGCCGACGGCGGACCGCCCGGTCGTGCTGAACCTGCCGGCCACCGTCGAGATGTCGACGCCGAACGTGTACGCCGACCAGATCGAGTGGATGGGTCGCAACCTGACCCGCCGCGACGCCGTGGTGCTGTCGCTGCACCCGCACAACGACCGTGGCTGCGCGGTCGCCGCCGCGGAGCAGGGCGTGCTGGCCGGCGCGGACCGGGTCGAGGGCTGCCTGTTCGGCAACGGCGAGCGGACCGGCAACGTCTGCCTGGTCACCCTGGGGATGAACCTGTTCTCCCAGGGCATCGATCCGATGATCGACTTCTCCGACATCGACGAAATCCGCCGGACCACCGAGTACTGCAACCAGCTGCCCGTCCACCCCCGCCACCCCTACGGCGGCGACCTCGTCTACACGGCCTTCTCCGGCTCCCACCAGGACGCCATCAAGAAGGGCCTCGAGGCGATGGATCGGACCGGGCAGCGGTTGTGGGAGGTGCCGTACCTGCCGATCGACCCGAAGGACGTCGGCCGCACCTACGAGGCGGTCATCCGGGTCAACAGCCAGTCCGGCAAGGGTGGCGTCGCCTACCTGCTGAAGTCCGAGCACGGACTGGACCTGCCGCGCCGGCTGCAGATCGAGTTCTCCCAGGTCGTCCAGCGGCACACCGACGGTGAGGGCGGCGAGGTCACCGCCGCCGCGCTGTGGGACATGTTCCGCGAGGAGTACTTCCTCGACTCCACCGCGGGTCACCCGGCGCTGGAGGTCGTCCGGTTCACGACGTCCGCCGGCGAGGGGGCGCGTGATGAGGTGAATGTCTCGGTCCGCCGGGACGGCGCCGAGGAGGTGCTGATCGGTACCGGCAACGGGCCGATCGACGCGTTCGTCGACGCGCTGTCGACCAGGGGCGTGACCGTCAGGGTGCACGACTACCACGAGCACGCGATCGGCGCCGGCGCCGACGCCCGCGCCGCCGCCTACCTGGAGGTCCAGGTGGAGGACGCCGACGGCGGCAGGGTGTTCTGGGGCGTCGGTGTCGACCCGAACATCGTCACCGCCTCGCTGCGCGCCGTCGTGAGCGCGGTCAACCGCGCGGCCCGCACCCGCGCCGCGACCTGATTTCGTGCGAACCGTGGTCGATGGTCTCCTTCGGAGAGGCGACCATCGACCACACTCCGTTATTCGATCATTGACTGTGGTCGGTGGTGATGTCCCCGGACACCATCATCGGCCACAGTCTGTGATGGAGCCAGGTTGGGCGCCGTCGGCCAGGTTGGGTGGGCCAGGAGGTCTCCTCGGGTGCCTGGTTTTGGGCGCCTGGCGGGCAGCTCAGCCGTGTGCGGTTGGACGCGTTTTGTAGCCAATCCTCTCGGGGCGGTGCGGGCCGTCGGTCCGACGCCCCGAGAGCGTCCGGTCGTCGGCGGATAGGCTGAACGGCCATGAAGCTTGCGGTTATCGGTGGCGACGGGATCGGCCCGGAGGTGGTCGCGGAGGGCCTGCGGGTCCTTCGGGCGGTGCACGACAAGGTGGAGACCACCGAGTACGACCTCGGTGCGCGCCGCTGGCGGGAGACCGGCGAGACACTGCCCGACTCGGTGCTCGGGGAGCTCCGCGGGCACGACGCGATCCTGCTCGGCGCCGTCGGCGATCCCGGTGTGCCCTCCGGCGTACTGGAGCGGGGTCTGCTGCTGCGCCTGCGGTTCGAGCTCGACCACCATGTCAACCTGCGCCCGGTGAAGTTGTACCCGGGGGTGACCTCGCCGTTGGCGGGCGACCCGACCATCGACATGGTCGTCGTCCGGGAGGGCACCGAGGGCCCATATGCCGGTGCCGGGGGCGTGCTGCGCAAGGGCACCCCACAGGAGATCGCGACCGAGGAGAGCATCAACACCCGGTTCGGCGTCGAGCGGGTGGTTCGGGACGCTTTCCGCCGTGCCCAGCGCCGCCCGCGGCGCAAGCTCACCCTCGTTCACAAGAACAACGTGCTCACGAAGGCCGGCGACCTGTGGTCGCGGACCGTGGCCGAGGTCGCGCCCGAGTTCCCCGAGATCAGCGTCGACTACCAGCACGCCGACGCGGCGAGCATGTTCTTCATCACCGATCCGGCTCGGTTCGATGTGATCGTCACCGACAACCTGTTCGGCGACATCATCACCGACATCGGAGCCGCGGTCACCGGCGGCATCGGGCTCGCGGCCAGCGGCAACCTCGACCCCTCCGGCGCGCACCCGAGCATGTTCGAGCCGGTTCACGGCAGCGCCCCGGACATCGCCGGCAAGGGCATCGCCGACCCGACAGCCACCGTGGCCTCGGTCGCCATGCTGCTCGACCATCTCGGCCTTACCGCCGAGGCGGCGCGCGTCGAGCAGGCGGTCGCCGGCTCGCTCGCGGCCCGTGCCACGGCTCCAGGCCACCGTTCGTCGACCCGCGAGGTCGGCGAGGACCTGGCCCAGCGCGCGACCTCCGCCTCGTAGCTCAGCCACGCCAGGCCATCCCAGGCCATCCCAGGCCATCCCAGGCGATCTCGGGCGATCTCGGGCGATCTCGGGCGATCCCAGGCCACGGACGTCTCCCCGCCGGCTCGCGACCCCTGCGGCCCCGGCGCGGAGACGATTCCGGAGTTGCCCGGAGCCCGGTGTCGAGCGTTCCTCGGCACCGGGCTGGGATCGATGGACGTCCGATATTCATGGCTACTCCTCACTCGGACGTCGAACGGCTATCCTCGATAGAGCCGTAGATCCGGTACGACGGCAGCCGACAGGGCCAGACCACGGCGAAGCTCGGCCCCGTGGCGGGTCACCCTGCTCGCTGACCATTAGTCAGCTTCCCGTGGCCCGCGATATTTGCCCGGGGGACACCTCCCCCGGGGATCCGCTGGCGCGGACCCCCGGGGATCCCGACCTCCGGACCCTTGAGTCGAGCTCCGCTCGACCGGCTTCCTATCGGTGCCCTGCTGAGGAGTACGCCTGTGGCCATCACGCCGACCTCGAAGATCTGGATGAACGGGGATCTCGTCGACTGGGACGACGCCCGCATCCACGTCCTGACCCCGACCCTTCACTACGGCTGGGGGGTGTTCGAGGGCATCCGGGCGTACGAGACCCCCCGAGGCACCGCGGTCTTCCGGCTGACCGACCACATCGCCCGGCTCTACCGCAGCGCCAAGATCTACATGATGGAGCCGGACTTCACCCGGGAGCAGTTCGTCCAGGCGACCAAGGACACCGTCGCGGCGAACAACATCCAGTCCTGCTACATCCGGCCGCTGATCTACCTCGGCTACGGCGAGATGGGCCTCAACCCGCTGCCGTCGAAGGTCGAGTCGATGATCGCCGTCTGGCCATGGGGGGCCTACCTGGGTGAGGAGGCGCTGGAGAAGGGCTGCCGCGTCATCATCTCCAGCTGGCGGCGCAACGACGTCAACATCACCCCGCCGGCCGCCAAGGCCACGGGCCAGTACCTCAACTCGTCGCTCGCGAAGGTCGCGGCCATCAAGGGCGGCTACGACGAGGCGATCCTCACCAGCCCGACCGGCCACATCGCCGACGGCTCCGGCGAGAACGTCTTCATCGTCGTCGGGCGGGCTCTCATCACCCCGCCGCTCACCGACGGCGCGCTCGGCGGTATCACCCGGGCCTCCGTCATGCAGATCGCCGCGGACCAGGGCTACGAGGTCGTCGAGAAGCACATCGTGCGTACCGACCTCTACCTGGCCGACGAGGCGTTCTTCACCGGCACGGCCGCCGAGATCGTCCCGATCGCCGAGGTCGACGACCGCGCGATCGGTACCGGTCGTCCCGGCCCGGTCACCCGCGAGATCGCCGAGATCTTCCACCAGGCCACCACGGGTCAGCTCGACCGCTACAAGGACTGGAACGAGTTCGTCGGCGAGTAACCGAGTACCTGACGGATTTCCGCGTGCCCCCGGCCAGGACTGGCCGGGGGCACGTCGCTTTGTGGCGGGTGCGCCGCCTGCACGGATGGCCAGGTCATGGCACCTCCGGGTAGGCGGCGCGGCCCTCGGCGCGGGTGCCGGCACGCGACGGCCGTCGTGCGCCGGGCGTGGTACGCGGCGCGCCGGGCGGAGGCGGGGGTCTGGTCAGATGGCGGATCGGACCTTACCTTGCCTGCATAGCCGATTTCACAAGCGCACAAGCGCCGTCCAGTCGGAGGTTCTCATGCGGGTTTCGGATGGAATGAGCGCGTTGGTGCTGATGATCGGGCCGGGGCACACGCTTCGGCAGGCGGCGCGGCTGATGGCCGGGCGCGGGGTCGGCGCGGCGGTCGTGCTGGATACCGATGGCGCGGGCTACGGCATCCTGACCGAGCGGGACCTCCTGCTGGCACTGGCCGAGGGCAAGGACGCGGACGTGGAGATCGCTGCCGACCACCTCACTCGTGACCTTGTGTTCGCGGATCCGGACTGGTCGCTCGATACAGCCGCGGACGCCATGCTCCGTGGCGGTTTTCGCCACCTGGTCGTTACCGAGGGTGGAACGGTGGCTGGAATCTTGTCGATGCGTGACGTTGTGCGTTGCTGGAATCAGCAGCGCGTTACCGCCTAGCGATGGCGGGCGTGGCCCCTGTTTGGCGCGAGGTTGGCGCATTTACGGCGCCGCACCCGTCAGAAACACGATTCGGGCGTGTTCTGCGTGATGTGGGCAGCAGGAGACAGGTGAAAGCCGCTAACGTCTCGCCCATGCTCGACGACGACGAGGCGGTCGCGCTGCTCCGGGCGACCACGCTGCTCAAGGAGCTCGACGAGGAGGACCTGCGGCGACTCGCTGCCCGCGCGGTGACGCGCCGGTACCGACGGGGCCAGGTTGTCTTCACCGAGGGGGAGCCCGCGGACACCCTGCTGGTGGTGGCCCAGGGCCGGCTGAAGGTGCTCACCAAGGCCGACGACGGCCGTGACCATGTGCTGAACATTCACGGCCCGCGGGAGACGATTGGCGAACTGAACATCGTCGAGCCGGGTACCCGGTCGGCGAGCGTCGAGGCGCTCGAGCCCAGTACCGCGCTCGTGCTCGACCGGACGGCTGTCTGGGAGCTCGTCAAGGAGCGCCCGGCGGTGGCCGAGCAGCTCATCCGGGCTCTGGTCGCGCATGTGCGCCGGCTCACCGGTGCCAACGCGGACCTGGTCTTCCTGGACCTTCCGCGCCGGGTCGCCAAACTGCTGCTGATGCGGACGCGTGAGGCCGGCCGGCCGGTCATCGAGCTGGGGCTCACCCAGACGGAGATCGCGTCGTTGCTCGGCGGTTCTCGTCAGTCGGTCAACCAGGCCCTGCGCGAGTTCGAGCGACGCACGTGGATCCTGTCCGAGGGTCAGACGATCACCATTCTCCAGCTGGACCGCCTGCGCCGCTTCGCTGGCGACTAGCTCCTCAGGCGCACGTTTCGGTGTCCCCCGCGCGAAGCCGGAGGCGAGGCGCGGGGTTCAGTCGCGCCCTCACCGAGATCGACGCTGTGGCATTCTGTGATGCTTCGATAGCCGAGGGTCACGTGACGTTCGGGTAATTTCTGCGTAGCAGACCGGCGCCGAGCTGGGCAGGTTAACGGGGGCGACCTGAGACACAGTCGCGGCGTGTCGTAGGTGTTACGTCGTAAGGTGGACACCCGGCGGTGAACCCGTCCTCGTCGCGCGTTCCGGCCACCCAACCCAGTGGGCCGGACGCGTGACGACCCGGGAGACGGCCACCGCCCGGAGCAGCCACGGCGGAGAGCCGGCTGATCGAGCCGGCCGCCTCGGTAGCCGGCGGCGCCGGCAGTTGGCGGCGCCTGCGGCCCGCGGACGAGCGTGCAGCCCGTTCTCACCCCGGCGGCGGCTCCCTGCCCCAGGGGATGACGCGGGTCCCGGACACGGGTACCAGCGGATGATCGCGGCCTCGGCCGGCGTGGTGGTCTTTCTTCGCCCTTCGGCGGTCATACGCTGGAATCAGGCCGAGGGACGCGCGATCAGGCCCGCCAGGCGCCCGTCCGAAGGCCTACGGGCGATCCGGCTGAAGAGCGCGCGACCCCGCGATTGGGCTGCGTACCCGAGGCCTGTAGCCGAGACACCGTGAGAGGCACAGCGTGCGGCCATACGACCCCGAGTCCCTGCACATCTACGACACGACTCTGCGGGACGGCACGCAGCAGGAGGGGCTCTCGCTCTCCGTCGCCGACAAGCTGGCGGTCGCCCGCCACCTCGACGACCTCGGTGTCGGCTTCATCGAGGGCGGCTGGCCCGGCTCCAATCCGAAGGACGCGGAGTTCTTCCGCCGCGCCCAGACCGAGCTGGCCCTGCACAACGCGAGGCTCACCGCCTTCGGCTCCACCCGGCGCGCCAGCAAGACGGCTGCCGACGACCCGCAGGTGGCCGCGCTGCGCGACGCGGGGACGCCGGTCGTGTGCCTGGTCGCCAAGTCCGACCGGCGGCACGTCGAGCGCGCACTGCGCACCACGCTCGCCGAGAACCTGGCCATGATCCGCGACACCGTCGTTCACCTCCGTGCCGAGGGCAAGCGGGTCTTCGTCGACGCGGAGCACTTCTTCGACGGCTACCGCGCCGACGAGGCCTACGCGCTGGAGGTGGTCCGCGCCGCGGCCGAGGCCGGCGCCGACGTCGTCGTCCTGTGTGACACCAATGGCGGCATGCTGCCGACCCAGATCGGCGAGACCGTGCGTGCCGTGATCGACGGGACCGGCGCGCGCCTCGGGATTCACTGCCACGACGACTCCGGCTGCGCCGTCGCGAACAGCCTGGTGGCCGTGCAGGCGGGCGTCACCCACGTCCAGGGCGCGGCGAACGGCTACGGCGAGCGCTGCGGCAACGCGAACCTGTTCACCGTCGTCGCCGGCCTGGAGACGAAGCTGTCGACGCCCGTGCTGCCGACCGGCCGGCTGCGGGAGCTGGTCCGCGTCTCGCACGCCATCGACGAGATCACCAACTCGACCCCCGACACGCACCGGCCCTACGTCGGCGCCAGCGCCTTCGCTCACAAGGGTGGCCTGCACGCCAGCGCCGTCAAGATCGATCCGGACATGTACCAGCACATCGACCCGGCCCAGGTCGGCAACGACATGCGGATGCTGGTCTCCGAGCTCGCGGGCCGGGCCACCATCGAGCTCAAGGGCCGGGAGCTCGGGCTGGACCTGTCCGGCGAGAAGGAGGCCCTCGGCCGGATCGTCGAGCTGGTCAAGGAGCGCGAGGCGAACGGCTTCTCCTACGAGGCCGCCGAGGCGAGCTTCGAGCTGGTGCTGCGCGACGAGGTGTACGGCGCGGAGCGCTTCTTCACGCTGGACAGCTGGCGGGTCATCGTCGAGCAGCGCGCGGACGGCGAGGTCGTGAGCGAGGCGACCGTGAAGCTCACCACCCGCGGCGAGCGGCACGTCTCCACCGCCGAGGGCAACGGACCGGTCAACGCGCTCGACAGGGCGCTGCGCGAGGCGCTCGCGAAGGCCTACCCGGGCCTCAAGGACGTCGACCTGACCGACTTCAAGGTGCGCATCCTCGACGGCCGGGACGGCTCCGGCGCCGTGACCCGAGTCCTGGTGGAGACCAGCGACGGCCAGTCGCGCTGGGACACCATCGGCGTCGACGAGAACATCATCGCGGCCTCCTGGCAGGCCCTGCAGGACGCCGTCACCTTCGGCCTGCGCCGCCAGGGCGAGATCCCGGATCCCGACGCCCACGCCTAGGAGGCGCCTGGGAGACGCATGGGAGATCGGTTCGAAGTCGCGGTCGCCTGGGGTTACGTTCCGTCCGTTCGTGGTTACGGACGGGACGCGGTGCGGAGGTCGCGATGTTCTTGCAGGTGATCCAGGGAAGGGTGCCGGACCGCGCGGCGATGCGGGCCCAGCACGAGCGATGGCTCGCCGACATTGGACCGGACGCGCCCGGCTGGCTGGGCTCGACGGCCGGCATCACCGAGGATGACCGGTTCATCTGCCTGAGCCGGTTCGCCTCGGTCGAAGCGCTGGCGAGGCTGTCGGCCCGCTCCGACCACCAGGAATGGTGGGCCAGGACGGAACGCCTCTTTCTGGGCCCGGTGGTCACCACCGAGTTCCTCGACGCGGTGCTGATGCTCGAGGGCGGCTCCGACGACGCGGGCTTCGTGCAGGTCATCCAGGGCCGGACCACCGACCCGGGCCGGCTGCGCTCCTTGGAGAAGGAGCTGCTGCGCTACCTCCCCGACGGTCGGCAGGACGTCGTGGGCGGTCTGACCGCTGTCGGCCCTGACGGCCGGTTCGTCCGGGTCTTCTACTTCAGCTCCGAGGAGCTGGCGCGGGCTGGCGAGCACGGCGAGCAACTCCCGGAGATCGACGAGATCCTCTTCGAGATGCGCGAGCTCACCGGCGAGCCGACGTACCACGACCTGCGCCACCCCTGGCTCGTCTCGCCGCCCCCGGCGCGCGCCGGGCGGGCCGCCGGGCGGTCGGCGGCCGAGGCGACCACCGAGCCTCGTGGGGACGCGCGGCGCGCGGCAGGGCAGCGCCGCTAGCCCCTTGGGGCTCACAGGGCCCCAAGGGTTCCCAAGGCATGTCTCCGGCTACCTCCTGACGCGACGGCGGGCTGGGTCACGCGCGCACCCCGTGCCCACGTGACCCAGCCCGCCGGTACCGCCCGCCCGGATTCCGCCGGGACCGGGAGGGGTCAGCCCTCCTCGGGGATCTCTTCCCACCACTGGCACCACCAGGGGCCGCCGACCAGGATCCGCAGCTTCGGGTGCCAGCAGTACGAGATGTCCTTGTCGGTGTCGAGGTAGTACAGGCAGTTGTCGCACCGCTCGTCGCGGTTCGGCTTGCCGCGCAGGATCGCGTCCTCCGCCAGGTGGCCGAGCTTGACGCTCAGCTCCTCGTCGATCGGCTTGGGCTCGGGCGCGCCAACGTCGTAGAGGGCCTCGGTCATGCCGCTCCTTCCGTCCGTTTCTGCTTGTCGGTTTCAGTTCGTCGGTGGACCCGCCGACGGTCCGCTGACCTAGGTCGTGTGGCCGGGTCTTCATACCCCCGGCCGCGGCGCACCGCCGGATCTGCTCCGAATTCTCTGCCACACCCGCGTCAGCCGGGCAGCCACCCGGCCCAGGTCCAGCTCACAGTGCCGAGCGTGGGCGGACCGACCTCGTCCCGTCGCAGGCCACCCACCGCGGCGACATGGTCCGGCGCCCGCTCCCGGGGCGTGATCAGCGGGCGATGACGGGGTTGGTGAGGGTGCCGACGCCGTCGACCGTGACGGCCACCGTCTGGCCGGGGCGCATCGGGCCTACGCCGGCGGGCGTGCCGGTGAGCAGGACGTCGCCGGGCAGCAGCGTCATCGCGGCCGACATGTAGGCGATCAGCCGCGGGATGGTGTGGACGAGGGCCGCGGTGGTGGAGTTCTGGCGGACCTCGCCGTCGAGGGTGGTGCGGATGCCGACGTTCGAAGGGTCGAGGTCGGTCTCGATCCACGGGCCCAACGGGCAGAAGCTGTCGTGCCCCTTCGCCCTGGTCCACTGGCCGTCGGTGCTCTGCTGCTCGCGCATCGTGACGTCGTTCGCGCAGGTGAATCCGAGTACGACCGACATCGCCCGCTCCTGCGGCACGTCCCGGCACAGCCGGCTGATGACGATCGCCAGTTCGCCCTCGTAGTCCATCCGGCTCGTCGGGTCGGGATGGATGATCGGGTCGCCTGGTCCTACGACGCTGGTGGATGGCTTGAGGAAGAGGATCGGGCGTTCGGGCGGGGCGTCGCCACCCATCTCCTTCACGTGGTCGGCGTAGTTCTTGCCGACCGCGAGGACCTTGCTCGGCAGCACGGGCGCCAGCAGCCGCACCTCACCAAGCGGCCAGCGGGCCCCGGTGAACGTGAAAGGCCCGAACGGGTGGGGCGTCAGGGCGGCCATGGTCGCCTCGCCGCGCTCGACCGAGCCCTCCACCACGCCGAAGGCCGGCTCCGAGCCGTCTGTAAACCTAGCGATACGCACCCAGCGACCGTATCGAGCCCATCCACCCGGTCCCCGTAGCCCACCCCCAGGCCATGCCGGAGCGGCCCTCGCCGGCTGGGTCCGATGTCCCGACCTGGGTCCCGACCACCCTCGCCGGATGCGGTACAGTAGGCCTCGCCCGCGAGGGCATCCCATGGGGTATGGGGTAATTGGCAGCCCAACGGATTCTGGTTCCGTTAGTCTAGGTTCGAGTCCTGGTACCCCAGCAGAACCCTGTTCGTCGGTCTTTGATCGACTTCCCGGGGTTTTGATGTCTGCCCAGGGGGGCGACCCCCTGGAACCCCCGTGTCAGGGGGCTTCGCCCCCCGACACCCCCCACTGGGGCCGGGGGATGGCCGCCCACTGGGGCGGGCGGATGTCGTGTATGGTGTGGGACGTCGCGGGGTGGAGACATACTGCGGCGAGCACGTGGTAGATGTTTTTCAAAGTTCTGGCCCCGTCGTCTAGTGGCCTAGGACGCCGCCCTCTCAAGGCGGTAGCGCCGGTTCGAATCCGGTCGGGGCTACGAGCTGGCTCGCGTTGTTCGATGACTTTGGTCATCTTCCCGTGAGCCGCGATTTTACTCTGGGGGCCACCCCCAGACCCCCAGTGTCTGGCTTCGCCAGACTCGGGGATTCATTTGGTAAGAGCGAAGCCCTTCAGATCACCTCGGTGATCTGAAGGGCTTCTTGCTGTTCGTGAAGGCTCCATGCTGCCTGCCTGAGCCGGGGAGGCTCAGGCAGAGCACCACTGGCTGTACTGCTACCTCTGCTACCTCTTCGCCCAGTCGGGTCAGCGGACGACGGTCAGGCGGGGGAGGAGCGCGGCGGCGGGGTGGCGGGCCATCGTGCAGGCGCGGCAGCGGCAGGAGGCGGGGCCGCCGTGGCCGTGGACGATCTCGATGATCTCGGCCTCGTCGATCTCGGCCTCGTCGACCCGCGGCGTGGTGGCGGGGGTCACGAGGCGCAGGCGCGGCCGCGCGGCCGGCTGCTCCTGGTGGACCGGCGTGAGCACGGGCGCGAGCGCCGGCACGGGCATCGGCGTCGGGACGGCCTCCGCGGTGCTCGGGCACGGGGCGACAGCGGCGGCTCGCCGGGACGACAGGCAGGCCGGGGCAGACGCGACGGTCAGAGCGACTGGGGGCACGGTGTCCTCCTCGTGGGCAACAACCTGGGTCCTGCGAGTTGAGCTTGTCCTGCCGACCGTGCGTGGGCCTGTAGGCCCGTACACCGCTGTTCGCGAAACCGGCGGGAGCGGGGGCTTCCCTTGCGGTGCCGCCGCGGACCACACTGTGTCGGTGGCCGGCTTGCGGCGCCATGCTCCGTCTAGCCTGTTCCGGGCTGGTCCTGAGTGCCTAGTCAAAAGTGGACACTGTCGCCATCACACACCACCCTTGACAACCATGGCGGCTACCGGTCGTCTCGGTAGAAACTTGCGCGGATGTCCGCCGCCGGTCCCCCCTTCGGAGAGCGGGCGCGCCGCCGGCATGAGCGGGCTCGCGCCGCGCGGACCAAACACGTCGGCGTCCGGTCCGAACGGGTAGGCGTGGAGCGTCGCCAGCGGGCCGAGAAGGCCAGCCAGACGGACCCGCGCATCAGGGCCGCCGGCGCCGGCTGGTGGGTCGCGAGCCTGGTGCCCCACGGCCACCGCCTGCCGTTCGAGGACTGGACCGCCCGCCACCGGCTGTTGAAGTGGATCCTCGCTCTGCACCTGCCGGCGATCGTCGGCTACGCGATCCTGCGCGACTTCAGCCTCACCCACGGCCTGGCGGCCGTGAGCCCGTCGCTGCTGCTGTTCTGCGCGGCCGCGCTGCCGGGCGCGCGCCGGGTGCGGGCGCTGGCGGCGAGCCTCGGCCTGCTGTGCTGCTCGGTGGTGCTCGTCCATCTCTCGGACGGGCTCGGCCCGATGTACTTCCACTTCTTCGTCGTCGTCGCGCTGATCGCGCTGTACGAGGACTGGTCCGTCTACGTGCTGGCGATCGGGTTCGTCTTCATCGCGAACCTGGTGCTGCGCTACCTGGTCACCGCCGGCTCGCTGACCGACGACGCCCGGCACAGCGCGCTGATGCTGGCCGCGATGCACGCCGCCTTCATCGTCGCCCTCGCCGGCGCCCAGGTCGTCTTCTGGCACTACAACCAGCAGGAGCGCCGCCGGACGGAGCGTTACCGCCACCAGCTCTACGAGGGCCAGCAGAGCCTGATGGCCCGGCTGGAGGAGACCGAGAAGATCCGCACCGACCTGGTCGCCACGGTCTCCCACGAGTTCCGGACGCCGCTGGCCGGCATCCGCGGCAACCTGCTGACGATCCGCCGGCGCCGCCACCGCATGTCCGAGGAGCAGCTCGACGTCCTGCTCGACTCGGCGCTGAACTCCTCCGAGCGGCTGTCCCGCCTGCTGGAGAACATGCTGACCGCGGCGACCGCCACCGGCATCGACGACAACACCGTCTCCGACCTGCCCGAGGTGGTCCGCGAGGCGCTCGGCAGCCTGCGCCACGCCTCCATGGCGGGCGCCGTGGCCGTCGACCTGCCCGAGCACCTGCCGGTGCGGATGTCACGCCAGGCGCTGCACCAGGTGGTCGCGAACCTGGTCGACAACGCGCTCGTGCACTCCTGGCCGGGAACCCCGGTCCGGCTCATCGCGGGCCGGGTCGGCGACGAGGTCGTACTGCGGGTCCGCAACCAGGGCCCCGACCTCGACAAGGAGACGATCCACCGGCTCTTCGAGCCGTTCACCCAGCGGGACGGCTCGGCGACCAGGCCGACCGACGGCGCGGGGATGGGCCTGTACGTGGTGCGCCGGCTGGTCGAGGTGCACGGCGGCCGGCTGCGGATGACGGCGGACGGCGGCGAGATCAACGTCGAGGTCGACATGTGGGCCGCCGAGCTGTCGCTGCCCACCAACGACCCGACCCACCTTCCCAACCTGCCCGACCTGCCCGGGCTGCGTCCCGACGGCCTCGGCCAGGACTACCCCCACGAGCCCGCGCTGGCGCCCACGCCGCCGCTGGCGAGCCCGCGACCGCCACTGGGTAGCCCGCGCCCAGCGCGCTGGGACTGGCCCTCCCACGGGCCTATCCCGGTCGACGTGCCCCGCCCCGGTCGCACCGCCCTGAGCGATGTCGACGGCGACGATCCTGGCCACTCCGCCCCGCGGCCGCGGCGCGCCGCGTCGTCCTGGCGGACCCCCGACGACTTCCCCCTGGACCGCTCGGGCTGACCTCGGCGGTTGCCGGCCGGGCTCCGACGACCTCTGTCCTGCCGCCTCTGTCCTGGCCACCGCTGTCCTGACCGGCGCCACCAACGGCTGGCGCGCCTGGTCGTTCGGGCCTCCGTGGTCCCGTCCCCGAATGCCGGCATCCTCTTCGATCTTCGCCGACGTCAGCGCGGTGCGTCGCCCGCGCCCGAGAGCACCTGCAGCCGGGCGGCGGGGCCGGGCTGGGCCATGGGCGCGCCGCGCTGGTCGAGAAACCAGAAACCGGCCCGCCCCCGGAAACGCGGGGCGGGCCGGTTCGGCCTGGAGCGGCGCGGGCTCAGCCGCCGGACGGAGCCTCGGACGAGGGCGGCGGTGGCGACGGCGAGGCCTTGCAGGTGTAGGAGATCGACACGTAGGAGCCCTTCGGCACCACCGTTCCGCCTGATGGGGACTGGCCGGTCACGTTGTTGTAGCCGTACGGGCAGTTCCACTCGCCGCCGTACGTGACCCCGAAGCCAGCTCGCTGCAGGGACGCGTTGGCGGCATCCGCCGGCTGACCGACCACGTTCGGCACCGAGACACAGGAGGCCGAGATCACCGCGGAGATGGTGGTGGAACGGTCCGCGCGGGTTCCGGCGCTCGGACTCTGCGAGATGACCTGCCCGACCGGGACGTTGTCGTTGCATTCGGAGCTGGCGGACAACGCTGTGCTGAATCCGGCGTCGGAGATCGCGCTGTTTGCCTGGCTCTGGTTCATCCCTGAAAGGTTCGGGACGGTCGCGGTCGACGGCGTGGTCGGGGCCGCGCTGGTGGTCGGCGCGCCGGCGGCGGTCGAGTTCGACGGGGAGCCGGGCTTCGTCGACCCGGAGGCCGAGGACTTGGGCGCCGGGGTGACCGTGACCGTCTTGCCGTTGGGCAACATGGTCGTGTATGGCGCGGTCGCCGTCGGATCGATGATGTTGCCGGAGACGTCGGTGAACGGGGTCGAGGTGACGCCCGGCGCGCCGAGGGAGGACTCGCTGCCGGTCTCGGTCGCGTCGGACTGGCCGCCGGTGGACGCGGCCAGCGCCCAGCCGCCGGCGCCCGCGATCAGGGCGACGACGAGCGCCGCGCCGGCGGCGATCTTGAGCCGCTGCTGGCGGTTGTTCTGGATGGGGGGCCGCCCGCCGCCTCCGGGCGCGGGCTGGCGCGCGGCGGGAATGGCCGAGATGATCGTGTTGCGGTCCGACTGGGTGGACCCGGCGGGGCCGGGCACCCGGACCGGCTGGGCGCCGGTCGGCGGTTCGTCGTCGTCGTCCCAGCCACCGTGGGCCGGCCGGCCAGGGCCGGACCCCGGGACGGGCGGGAGGATGCCGGTCGGCGCGTCCTGGTCGTCCCAGTGGCCGCCGCGCGGCCCGCCCGGACCGGGGCCAGGCACGGGCGGCACCAGGCCGGTGGCCGCGTCCGCGTCCCAGTCGTCGCCGGGGTAGCCCCGGTCGGGCCCGTACCCGGGACCGCCTGGGCCGCCTGGCTCGCCGACCCGGCCGGGACCCCGGCCCTGCCCGGGGCCGGCCTCGGCGTGGGCGACCTTCGTCATGCCGAGCGCGGCACCCGCGGCACCCGCTCCGGCCGCCGCGGCGGCCGTGCGTCGACCGCCGGCGCCGACCAGGGTGTCGTGGGCCGCGTCTCGTCGGCCAGGGATCGGGGCGCCGCGCTCCCAGGTGTCCTCGCCGCGGTCCCAGTCCCGGCCGTCGTTTCGCCGCCGGTCGTCGTCCAGATCGCGGTCGCGGTCACGGCGGAGCGCGGATTCGAGGGCGCGCGCCGCGTCGGCGGCGGTCGGCGGTCGGCGGGCCGGCGACTTGGCCAGCATCGCCGCGAGCACGTCCCACACCGGCCGCGGCACACCCTTGATGGGCAGCGGCTCCTGCTCGCGATGTGCCGCGAGCATGTCGGCCGGGTTCGCCTCGTCGAACGGCGGCACGCCGGCGAGCAGCTCGTAGAGCACGATGCCGGCGGAGTAGATGTCGACGGCGGGGGTCGGCGGCGTGCCGGAGCCGAGCTCGGGAGCCATGTAGAGCGGCGTGCCGATCGGGCCGGTGGCGGGGGTGCGGCCCCGGGACAGGGTGTCGACCATCCGGGCGATGCCGAAGTCCGTGAGCCGGACGGCCGGGCCGTTGCCGCGGCTCTCCAGCAGCACGTTCTCCGGCTTGACGTCGCGGTGCACCACGCCGGCGCTGTGCACGTTGTCGAGCGCCCACAGCACGTCGATGACGATCCGCGCGGCCTCGTCGACCGGCAGCGGCGCCTCGTGGCGCAGGTACTCACGCAGGTCGGTGCCCTCGACGAGCTCCATCACGATCGCCAGCGCGTCCCGCTCGTTCACCAGGTCGAGGACACGGACCAGGTCGGGGCTGTCGATGTCGTAGAGGATCTGCCATTCGCGTAGGAACCGGTCGACGACCACGGGGTCGTCGGCGAACTCTGGGCGCAGCATCTTCACGGCGACGTCAGCACCGTCGTCGCGGCGGCTGGCCCTCCACACCTCGCCGGTGGTGCCCTGCCCGAGCAACTCATGCAGGACGTACCGCGAGCCGAGTGTGCGCACTGCCAGACTCCCCCTCTACACGCCGCCCCGGAGGGAGACGAGTGACGGCCACGACGGCGACGCCGCGGCGGGGCGCGCGGCATGCCCGGTCACAATCTCGCCCGGGCCGCCCGCCCGACCCCCCGAACGGCGGCCCGTGTCGGTCCTGGGCGGGGCCGGCTGGCCTGGACCGGGCCGCTTGGCCGGGTCCTGGCGGCCGGGCACCGGTAGCCGGCGCGACGCGACACGAAACCGCTGTGCCCGCGTGACCGCCGAGCCCGATGTACCACCATCGGGACCGCCGATATAGCCCAGGACGACACCGAAAGGCTACGCTGTCGCGTCTGCGGGTAGTCCGCCGGGGGTGGACACATGTGATGCCCGTGGGTAACCGGCGATGAGGGACAGCCGGTCCGCGGCGGCCCTGATGGTGGCGCCGAACAACTCGCCCGGCGTGCGGGTCAGCCGGCCGTCGGGCCCGGACATGGACAGCGCGGCGATCACCGCACCGGAGGCGTCGCGGACCGGCGCCGACACCGACGCGAGTCCCGCCTCCCGCTCGCCGGCGCTCTGCGCCCAGCCGCGGGCGCGCACCTCGGCCAGCACCCGCTCGTCGAACACCGTGTCAGCCGGGACGCCGCCCGCGGCCCCCGCCCCCCCGGCGTCCCCTGCCCGCAGCCCGTGCCCTGGCACCTCGGCGGCCTCGCCGCCGCTCTCGCCCCCGGTGGCGAACGCGAGCAGCACCTGGGCGCCGGACCCGGCGGTCATCGGCAGGATGGCGCCGACCGGAACCGTGTCGCGCAGCCCACTGCCGCGCTCGGAGACCGCGACGCACACCCGGCCGGCACCGCGGCGCACGTAGAGCTGGGTGCTCTCGCCAGTCGCGTCCCGTAGCTCCGCCAGCACCGTCGGCGCGGCCTGCAGCACCTGCCAGGGCAGCGGCCACAGCGTGGCCGCCGCGGACCCGGCGGCCAGGCGCGGCCCGGCGACGAACCGCCCGTCCCCGTCCCGTCCGACCAGCCGGTGCGCCTGCAGCGCCACCGCGAGCCGGTGCGCGGTGGCCCGGGACAGCCCGGTGCGGGCGACCAGGTCGCCGAGCGACGCGGGACCCGCCTCGACGGCCGAGAGCACCAGCGCGGCCTTGTCCAGCACGCCGACCCCGCTGGTCACCTCCTGGCTGCCAAGGTCCTCGGCGCCCCCGTCGCCGGCCTGGGCGGCCGCGTCGAGCCCGGGGGTGCCGATGCCTGGACCCGAGGAGGGGATACGCTGTTCCATACGTTGATACTGCCATCCCAAGCCGTGAGACGACGACCCTGGGGTTGAAGCGCCGAGGCGTTGAGGCGCCGAGGTGCCAAGGCGTCGGGTCCGAGAGGAACTGGCTGGGCTGGCCCGCGACGGGACAGAGCACCGCGACGGACACAGCACTGCAACACTGGCAGAGGAGGGGTGGGCCACATGGGGCGCACACTCGTGGAGAAGGTCTGGGACGCGCACGTCGTACGCCGTGCCGATGGTGAGCCCGATCTGCTGTACATCGACCTGCATCTCGTGCACGAGGTCACCTCGCCGCAGGCGTTCGAGGCACTGCGGCTCGCCGGCCGGCCCGTCCGCCGGCCGGACCTGACCATCGCGACCGAGGACCACAACGTCCCGACCACCGACACACTGGTGCCGATCGCGGACCCGGTCTCCCGCGCCCAGGTCGAGGCGCTGCGCAAGAACGCCGCCGACTTCGGCGTCCGGCTGCACCCGATGAACGACCCCGGCCAGGGCATCGTGCACGTCGTGGGCCCGCAGCTGGGCCTGACCCAGCCGGGCATGACGGTCGTCTGCGGCGACAGCCACACCGCCACGCACGGCGCGTTCGGGGCGCTCGCGTTCGGCATCGGCACGAGCCAGGTCGAGCATGTGCTGGCCACCCAGACGCTGCCGCAGGGCCGCCCGAAGACGATGGCGATCACGGTCGACGGCGCGCTGCCCGACGGCGTCAGCGCGAAGGACCTGATCCTGGCGATCATCGCCGAGATCGGGACCGGGGGCGGCCAGGGCTACGTCCTGGAGTACCGGGGCGAGGCGATCCGGTCGCTGTCGATGGAAGGCCGGATGACGGTCTGCAACATGTCCATCGAGGCCGGCGCCCGGGCGGGCATGATCGCTCCCGACGAGACGACGTTCGAGTTCCTGAAGGGCCGCCCGCACGCCCCCAGGGGCGTCGACTGGGATGCGGCGGTCGCCTACTGGAAGACGCTGGCGACCGACGAGGACGCGGTGTTCGACAGCGAGGTGGTCATCGACGCGAGCACGCTCACGCCGTTCGTCACCTGGGGGACCAACCCGGGTCAGGGTGCTCCGCTGGGCGCCTCCGTGCCGGACCCGGCGGCGTTCGCCGACCCCGGCGTCCGGGCCGCCGCCGAGCGCGCGCTGGTCTACATGGGCCTGACCGCGGGCACTCCGTTGCGTGAGATCGCGGTCGACACGGTGTTCATCGGCTCGTGCACGAACGGCCGGCTTTCCGACCTGCGCGCCGCCGCCGACATTCTGCGGGGTCGCAAGGTCGCCGACGGCGTGCGGGCGCTCGTCGTTCCCGGCTCCATGCAGGTCAAGGCCGACGCCGAGGCGGAGGGCCTGGACGAGGTGTTCCGCGCCGCCGGGGCCGAATGGCGCAGCGCGGGCTGCTCGATGTGCCTCGGGATGAACCCGGACACGCTCAAGCCGGGTGAGCGCAGCGCGTCGACCTCGAACCGCAACTTCGAGGGCCGGCAGGGGCAGGGCGGCCGGACCCACCTGGTCTCGCCCGAGGTCGCGGCCGCGACCGCCGTCACCGGCCGGCTCTCCGCTCCCGCCGATCTCTGACATTGGTTCGCTCCGTGCGGGCGGCGCGCTCCGGCCCCGTACTCACGACCTCCGAAATCGGCTTCGCCGATTCCGCAGGGACCCCGTCGCTCCCACGGGACCTCCGCGCGCCGTCCTCCTGCGCTCACGGGCGCTGCGGCGACCTCGCTGCGGCCCGGCCCACCTCGCTTCGCTCGTGGGCCGGGCCTCCGCGAGGCGCGCCTCCGCGCCGCGGGGTCACCCACCAACTTCACGTCACCAAGCCACAGCGGGTCTTGTCCGGAGCACGTCGCTTCGCTCGTGGGTCGGGCCTCCGCGAGGCGCCTCCGCGCCCGCACGGTCACCCGCCGCTGAAGGTCACGACCTGAACAACCTCTCGAACCTCGTCTCAGAAGGGAGAGCGCCCGATGGAGGCGTTCACCACGCACACCGGCCGGGCGGTGCCGCTGCGGCGCAGCGACGTCGACACCGACCAGATCATCCCCAGCGACTGGCTCAAGCGGATCGAGCGCACCGGCTTCGGCGCCGGCCTGTTCTCAGAGTGGCGCCGCGACCCGTCGTTCGTGCTCAACAACGCGGCCCATGCCGGCGCCACGATCCTGCTGGCCGGGCCCAACTTCGGCTCCGGCTCCTCCCGTGAGCACGCCGTCTGGGCCTTGCAGGACTTCGGCTTCCGCGCCGTCATCGCGCCGAAGTTCGCCGACATCTTCCGCGGCAACTCGCTGGGCAACGGCCTGCTGACGGTCGTCCTGCCGGCCGAGACCGTCGACGCGCTGCTCGCGGCCGTCGAGGCGGACCCGGCGACGGAGATCACCGTCGACCTCGCCGCCCGCGAGGTCCGCGGCGCCGGCATCGTCGCCCCCTTCGAGCTGGACGACTTCACCCGCTGGCGTCTCATGGAGGGGCTCGACGACGTCGGGCTCACGCTGCGCCACGCCGACGCCATCACGGCGTTCGAGCAGGACCGCCCGTCCTGGCTGCCCACCACCACGCCGGTCTGACCTCTCGCCGAGCCGAACCCAGGTCCCCGTCGCCCACCTGGCGACGGGGACCTGGCTGTCTCGGGCGGGACTCCTGGGGCGACGGGGCTCTGGCCCGGCGGTGCCGTTCCGCTCGAGTGAGCTGAAGAAGCTGGTCATCCTGGTGTCAGGCCGCGGACAGGGTGAGCAGCGGCACTGACCCCGCCGCCAATGGCTCGCGCTGCGCGCTCAGGAGTAAACGGGGCCGCGTCGGCCGCGTCGACGGGCGACCATACGGTAACAGAACGTCTGAAACAGACCAGAAATCAGCCGGTTCATTGCGCCGATCGTGTTCGGCCGTGTGCTGTCACCGGGAGGTGGTGATCCGGTCGCCGATTGTCCCGAACCCGTTGACGTGCGGGTTTGTGTGACGCGACACGCTTCTGGGAATTGCCCTCGACAGTGGAGATGCCTACGGTGCAGCGCAGTGTGATGCCCGATCTGCTCCCCACCGCAGCCGCGGGGGGTGTCCGGAGGTTGTTGTGAACAAGTCCCAGTTGGTTGACGCCATTGCTCAGCAGATCGAAGGCGGCCGGTCGAACGCGACCAAGGCCGTCGACGCGGTGTTCCACGCGATCCAGGAGGCCGTCTCGAATGGCGAGAAGGTGACGATCACCGGTTTCGGCGTCTTCGAGCGGGTGGAGCGTGCCGAGCGGACCGGGCGCAACCCGGCGACCGGCGAGCCGGTGCACGTCCCCGCGTCGGTGGTGCCGAAGTTCCGCCCGGGCTCGGACTTCAAGTCCAGCGTTTCGTCGCAGGGCTAGCTCCTAGCCCGGAACGGGCCGCGTCGGCCCGCCGTATTTCACCGCCAGAAGGGCGGCGAAAACGGCGGGCCGAGCCGCGTCCGCGACGTGGCTTCAGGCGCGGCGCAGCGCCCAGGCGGCGAGGTCGGCCTGGTAGTCGGAGAGACGGTTCTCCAGCGGCCCGGTGGCGCGGCGCTCCCAACGACCGTCCTGTCGCAGTTCCCAGGCGGAGACCTCGGGGGAGAACGCGTAGTCCAACATCCGGCGCAGGGCTGTCCGGTTGTCGGCCTGCGTGACGCGGACCAGCGCCTCGACCCGGCGGTCCAGGTTGCGGTGCATCATGTCCGCGCTGCCGATCCAGACCTCGTCCGACGAGGTGAAGTCCAGCACCCGGCTGTGCTCCAGGTAGCGGCCCAGGACCGAGCGCACCAGCACGGTCTCGGACAGGCCGGGCATTCCTGGGCGCAGCGCGCAGATGCCGCGCACCAGGCAGCGCACCGGTACGCCGTCCCGGGACGCCCGGTAGAGCGCGTCGATGACCTGCTCGTCGACCAGGCTGTTCACCTTGACCCGGATCCCGGAGGGCTCGCCGGCCCTGGCGGCGGCCGCCTCCCGCTCGATCCGTTCGACGATGCTGTCGCGCATGCGCTCCGGGGCGACCAGCAGCGACCGGTACACCGTCTGGCGGCTGTAGCCGGTGAGCACGTTGAACAGGTCGGTCAGGTCCGCACCGACCTGTTCGTCCGCCGTGAGCAGGCCGAGGTCCTCGTAGAGCCTGGCCGTCTTCGGGTTGTAGTTGCCGGTGCCGACGTGGCAGTACCGGCGCAGCCCGTCCTCCTCCTGGCGGACGACCAGGCAGGTCTTGGTGTGGGTCTTCAGCCCGATCAGGCCGTAGACCACGTGGCAGCCCGCCCGCTCCAGCTCACGTGCCCACCGGATGTTGGCGCTCTCGTCGAACCTCGCCTTGATCTCGACGAGCACGACCACCTGCTTGCCCGCCTCGGCCGCCGCGACCAGCGCGTCCACGATCGGGGAGTCGCCGGAGGTCCGGTACAGCGTCTGCTTGATCGCCAGCACCCGCGGGTCAGCCGCGGCCTGCTCGATGAAGCGCTGCACGGAGGTGGTGAACGAGTCGTAGGGATGGTGGACGAGCACGTCGCGCTCGCGCAGCACCGCGAAGAAGTCCGCCGCCTCGCCCGCCTCGGTGACCAGGCTCGGGTGGGTCACCGGTACCCGCGGGGGGAACTTCAGCTCCGGCCGGTCGAGGTCGAACAGCGCCCACAGCACCGACAGGTCGAGCAGGCCGTGCACCCTGTGCACGTGCCGGGGCGAGACCTCCAGCTCGCGGCAGAGCATCTTCAGCAGGCCGTCGTCGATGTCCGCGTCCACCTCCAGGCGCACCGCGGGGCCGAAACGGCGGCGGGCGAGCTCACGCTCCAGGGCCTGCAGCAGGTCCTCCGCCTCGTCCTCCTCGACCTCGAGATCGGCGTTGCGGGTCACCCGGAACATGTGGGAGTCGACCACCTCCATCCCCGGGAACAGCTGGGACAGATGGGCGGCGATCACCTCTTCCAACGGCACGAAGCACGCGTAGCGGTCGGGCTCCGGCTCCTCGGAGCCGCCCTCGCCGCCGCCCGTGGCGCCGTTCTGGGCGGCCGTCCCGTCGGCACCGCCCGGCCTGGCGCCGGCTTCCTCGGGTGACAGGTCCACCCGGATCAGCCGGGGGACGTTCTGCGGCACCTTCACCCGGGCGAAGCGCTCGACCTCGTCGCCCGGGTCCCGCACCGTCACCGCGAGGTTGAGCGACAGGCCGCTGATGTACGGGAACGGGTGCGCGGGGTCCACGGCGAGCGGGGTGAGCACCGGGAAGATCTGGTCGTGGAAGTACTCGTGCAGGCGCTGTTGCTGCTCGGTGGTGAGCTGGTGCCAGAACCGGATGCTGATGCCGGCGTGCGCGAGCGAGGGCAGCACCTCGTCGGTGAAGCAGCGGGCCGCGCGGTCGGTGACCTGGGCGGTCTGACCGCTGATCAGGTCGAGCTGCGCGCGGGGCGTAAGCCCGTCGGCGGAGCGCACGGTGAGCCCGGTGGCCTCCCGCCGCATCAGCCCGGCCACCCGGACCATGTAGAACTCGTCCAGGTTGCTCGCGAAGATCGCGAGGAATTTGGCCCGTTCCAGCAGGGGGGTGCTCACGTCCTCGGCCAGCGCCAGCACCCGTGCGTTGAAGTCCAGCCAGGACGTCTCACGGTTGATGAACCGGTCGCCCGGGAGATCGGACGGCAGTGGGGCCCTGGGCGCTTCCAGCGGCTCCAGCAGGGCACTGCGGGGCTTGCGACGCTGCTGATCTGAGCCCTGTTCGGACTGGGTACCGGACCTCGTCGCCACCACCTCGGCCATGCCAGCGATGGTGCCAGCCCGAGGTGAACTCGGCAGCTTATCCCGATGTCCTGCGTCGGTCGTCACTCGGCGCGTCCGGCTCGGTGCTTACGGCGCTCGGCGTCCATGCGATATTCGTTAATGAAGGGGAAACACTTGGGGCGGACGATCGGTTCCGGGTGTGTTACGAGGCGACTCACTCCGCAGACTGGCG
Organism: Pseudofrankia saprophytica; assembly: GCF_000235425.2. Taxonomy (NCBI): domain Bacteria; kingdom Bacillati; phylum Actinomycetota; class Actinomycetes; order Frankiales; family Frankiaceae; genus Pseudofrankia; species Pseudofrankia saprophytica. Next base: position 174,553 of record NZ_KI912267.1, on the reverse strand, counting down.
AGTGTCGCCGCCCGGCGGGGGATGGGATGGTGCGCTGACCGTGCAGGATCTGCTGTCTCGGCCGCGCCACGCCGATCCCGGCACCCCGGCGGTTCCCCCGGGCGCCGGCCAGCCCGCCACCGTTGACGACCCGCTCGGCCTTCCCGTCGTCGACGCGGGCGTGGCGGACCTCGCCGCGGCCGCGCGGGTGACCTACCGGATCCACCAGCGGCTCCGGTACAGCTACGACGGCCCCGCGCACGACCTGGCGCATCGCCTGGTCGTGCTGCCGCCGCGCCGTCACGGCGACCAGACCGCTCGGCACTCGGAGTTGGCCGTCTCGGCGCCGGCGGCGCTCGTCCGCTGGGAACGCGGACCCGACGGGGCTCGGGCCGCGACCGTCACCCTCGACGAGGTGCCCGCCGTTCTCGACTTCGACGTCACGGCGATCGTCGAACGCGGTCCGTCCGCGGGCTGGCCCGCGCTGCCGGCGTCCGCGCTCACCGGCCGGCGGCTGCTCACCCCCACCCCGCTGACCGCCGCGGACGAGACGCTCACCGCGGTCGCCAGCCGGCTCGGCGGCCCGGATCCGCTGACGACCGCGCGCCGGTGCTGCGCGTGGGTGTTCGAGAACATCGCGTACCGCCCGGGGTCGACCCACGTCGGGACGACCGCCGCGCAGGCGGTCGCCGGCGGTGCCGGCGTCTGCCAGGACCAGGCGCACGTGATGATCGCGTTGTGCAGGGCGGCGGGCATCCCGGCCCGGTACGTGCTCGGCCACCTGGTCGGGGACGGCGAGTCGCACGCCTGGGTCGAGGTGGTCCTGCCCGACGGCTGGGCGCCGCCGCCGCCCGGCCCGACGACGCCGGGTTCGGCCCGGCCGTCCTGGGCGGCGCCCGGCGGCGCCGGCGCCGTGGCGGTGGCGCTCGACCCGTGCCACGACCGGCTCGCCGACCGCCGGTACGTGACCATCGCGGCCGGACGGGACTACCGCGACGTCATGCCGACCTCCGGCGTGTACCGAGGCAGCGGTCGCGGGGCGCTCACCGCGAGCCAGTGTGTCGACGTCGTTGGCCTGATCGGCGCCTGAACTCCCCACTCGATCGCCAATTCGGCGACTGGTCGTGATTCATTCGCGACTCGTTGCGGTGCGCCGCGACCGTACGGATACGGTCCGTGTCAAAGTGTGCGCGAGCTGGATGCACGACTGGCATGACCGTCTGGCGGCCCGACCTGCCCTCGCCGGGCTGGCGGGCCGGGGCGGCGGCGGGTATCCGGCTCCAGGACACCGTTCGGAGGCGCGCCTGAGCGGGCGCGCCAGCTCGACGCGCTCCGATGGCTGGACCGAGCGCGGGAAGCACCGCGCGGTGCGGCAGAGGGAGGCGGCTGCGGCCGTGACACACATCGACGCCGGGAGCCGGCCGGCGCCGGCCTCGCCGGTGCCGGCGCGGCCGGCCGCGGTGGTACCGCTGCTCGCGGCGCTGGTGGCCGGGCTCGCCCGGGTGGTCACCGACGACAGCGCGGTGACGGTCGTCGAGGCCGGCGCCGCCGGCGCGGGTGTCGCCGCCACCGGTGTGGCCGGCTGGTCGCTGTGGCGGGCGGCAGCGGCCGATCGCGGCTGGCTGCGCCGCCTGACGATGACGCTCGCGGGCTGGACCGTCCTGCAGGCCGCCGGCGTGGGGCTCGGCTACGCGCCCGCGTCCGGGTTCGCGCGGGCAGCGGTGGCCGCGGGGGCGCTCGCGGCCCCGTTGCTGGCCGCCGCCGCCCTCGTCATCCTGCCGAGACCGCTCCCGGCCGGCGTCGTCGCGGTGGCTGACCTGGGGGCCGCGCTGGGAGCCGGCGCGGAGCAGGTGGGGAAGCGGGCCGCGCAGGTCGGCGTGAGCCGCGCCGGGAAGGTCACCGGGGCGGCCCTGGGCGTCCGGCTGGCGGAGGCGCTCGTGACCGTGCGCCGCCACGGCTGGGACGAGGCCGGCTTCGACGTGCACTACCAGCCGATCGTGCGGCTGCTCGACGGCGCGGTCGTCGGGCTGGAGGCACTGGCGCGGTGGACCGAGCCGGGGCGGGGCCCGGTGCCGCCGCTGACGTTCGTCGCCGCCGCCGAGGACGGCGGCCTGGTGGGCACGCTCGACGAGCTCGTGCTGGGCAGGGCCTGCGCCGAGGTCGCCGCGGTGCTGCCGTCGGGGCAGGGCACACCGGCGCCCCGGTTGCACGTCAACGTCTCCGCCTCCCGGCTCGCCGACCTCGCGTTGCCCGACGTGTTCGCCAGGGCCTTCGCCGCCAGCGGGCTGGACCCGCGCCGGCTCGTCGTCGAGATCACTGAGACGTTCCGGATCACCGACCTGGCCGTCGCCGCGCGGGTGCTGGAGGCCGTCCAGGCGCTGGGGCCAAGCATCGCGATGGACGACGTCGGCGCCGGGCACACGACGCTCGCGGCGCTGCACGAGCTGCCCGTCAACGTCGTGAAGCTCGACCGGGGCCTGATAGAGAACCCGCTCGGCCCCGGTCGGGCCTCGCGGCTCGGACGATCGGTGATCACCGTCGCGCGCTCGCTGGGCGCCGTCGTGGTCGCCGAGGGCATCGAGCGGCGGGCGCAGCGCGCCGACCTCGCCCTGCTCGGCTGCGAGCTGGGCCAGGGCTACCTGTTCGCCCGGCCCGCGCCGCTGGCGGCGCTCGCGCCGCTGCTGGTGGCGGCCGCGCCCATCGCGCCGCTGGCTGGCTCGGCCATCGGCGCGTACCTGGGCTCATGACGCCGCCCGATGGCCTCGACGGTCAGCCGGCGTTGGCCGCCGCCGTGGCGAGCACGGCGCTGGTCGCGGGGCCGACGCCCAGCAGCCGCGCGGCCGCGAGGTCGGTGACCGTGTCGACGTCGCGGCGCAGGCCGGGCACCGTGGTCGCGAGCCCGCCGGTCAGGTCGACGGCGCCGGACCGCACGTGCAGCGCGTGGCTGTCCACGCCGAACTGGGGGAGCAGCTCGCTGCCCGCCGCGGCGCACAGCAGGACGGTGCCCGTTCCGGCCGCG
>NZ_KI912267.1:2657-171455 GCF_000235425.2 Pseudofrankia saprophytica | reverse complement strand
CGGCCGCAGCGCCGCCAGGTCGGCAGACATCGCGGCGACGCCGTGCCCCGGCCAGCGTCGCGCCGCGATCCTGGCGCCGTGCCGCAGCGCCGCGTTGAGCCCCCGGTCGGGCAGGTCGGGCACGGCCAGCACCGGCGCCGGGCCGCCACCGTCCGCGGGATACCCGGCCGAGGCGTCGTCGCCGTCCGCGGCGCGACCCGTGATCGCGGCGGTCGCGGCCGGGTCGTTGGTCACCAGCAGCACGCCGGCCACGACATCGCGGCCGACGGCCGCCGCCGCGGCGGCGGTGTCGGTCGCCATCGCGAGCGCCAGGAGCGCCCGGCCGGGGTGCTCCAGGCGGCTCTTGGCCGCGCCCAGCCGTTTCAACGGCAGCACGACGATCCACCCCTGGGGTCGCCCGCCCGCCACGACCCGACCATATGGGCTCGCCTCGCGGGGCGGGGCGGCACCGGCGAGAACTCGCGCGGCCCGCGCGGTGTTTCCACAGCGGCGATGCCGGCGATCATCTGTCACACCGGCTGTGCCACGGGCACTCCCCGCGGGATCCAGATCCAGCCGAATGGGCGGAGGGCGGGAATGGGCAGGGAAGCGCACGCACTGCGAGACCACGTTCGGCGGGTTCCACCGTGGGCCCCGCCATGGTGGCGGCCGCGTCCCACCTATGGCACTGACATAACGTCGGCCCAAGCCCGGTACGGCCGGGCTGGTCGACGAGCCGGTTACGAGTGGATGAGACTTCGGCAGCATGACGACGAACGGCAGTGACGGCGGCGGTCCGCGCCCCGCGGTCGCGGTGCTCACCGCCGGGTCGTGGGGGACGGTCTTCGCGAAGATCCTCGCGGATGCCGGGCGGCGGGTGACCCTGGTCACCCGCGATGACGCGCTGGCGGCGACGATCAACCGCGAGCATCAGAACCCGCGTTACCTGCCCGAGGTCCGGTTACCAGACCAGGTGCTGGCGACGTCCGACCCGGCCGAGGCGCTGGCCGGGGCCGACCTGGTGGTGCTGGCCGTGCCGGCGCAGGCGCTGCGCCCGGCGCTGGCCCTCTGGGCGCCGATGGTCGAGCCGTCGGCGGTCTTCGTGAGCCTGATGAAGGGCATCGAGGACGGCAGCAGCCGGCGGATGAGCGAGGTGATCGGCGAGGTCGCCGGTTGCGGCCCGGAGCGGATCGCCGTCGTCAGCGGGCCGAACCTGGCCAGGGAGATCGCGGCCGAGGACCCGGCGGCGACCGTCATCGCCAGCGCCTCGGCCGCGACCGCCGCCGCCGTCCAGGCCGCCTGCTGGACGCCCTACCTGCGCCCCTACACGAACGGCGACGTCGTCGGCTGCGAGCTCGGCGGTGCGACGAAGAACGTCATCGCGCTCGCCGCCGGCATGGTCGAGGGCCTGGGGTTCGGGGCGAACAGCGTCGCGTCGCTCATCACCCGGGGACTCGCCGAGACCTCCCGGCTGGGCGTGGCGCTGGGCGCCGACCCCATGACCTTCGCCGGGCTCGCGGGTCTCGGCGACCTGGTCGCGACCTGTTGCTCGCCGCTGTCGCGCAACCGGACCCTGGGCGAGAAGCTCGGCCGCGGGATGACGCTGGAGGCGGCGCTGGCCGAACAGCGGCAGGTGGCGGAAGGAGTGCGTTCGTGTCGTCCGCTGCTCGCGCTCGCCGACCGGCTCGGCGTGCACATGCCGATCAGCCGACAGGTGGAACGGGTGCTCTACGACGGACTGCCGCCGCTGGAGGCCGTCAAGGACCTGATGAGCCGGGAGCCAGGCCCCGAGTACCGGACGGACGCCGACGCGGCCGCGGCCGCCCGCCGGACCCCGGCGCGCCCGGACCTGTAGGCCGATACAGGCCGGAGCGCGGCCGGATCCGGTGTGAAGCCCGGTGTGAAGCCCCGGGTGGAGCCCCGTTGTCCTGAGGTCACGAACCCCGGAACCAACGGGTCGCGCGCGGCCGCGCGGTTCAGCCGGCCGCGGGCGCGGGCGGCTGGGTGGGAAGGGCCGTGGCGGGCGGCAGCGTCTCGATGAGGGCGCCGATCGAGCGGAGCTTGCCGACCGGGTCCTCGTAGCCGCGCTCGAGGAACCGGGTCCCCGAGATCATGCTGGCGCCGCCCGCGACCAGCGCGGCCATGATGTAGGCGAAGCCGGCGCGCAGGTCCGGGATCTCCAGGTCGCCGCCGACCAGCGGGGTCGGCCCGGACACGACCGCCGAGTGCTCGAAGTCCCTGGAGGCGAACCGGCAGGCCTTGCCGCCGAGGCAGGTCGTCGACAGCGCGATGCTCGCGCCCATCTCGTTGAGCTGGCGGGTGTAGCCGAACCGGTCCTCATAGATCGTCTCGTGGACGACCGACGCGCCCCGCGCCTGGGTGAGCAGCACGACCAGCGGCTGCTGCCAGTCGGTCATGTAGCCGGGGTGGACGTCGGTCTGCACGTGGGTCGCGGTGAGCTCCCGGTCCCGGTAGAAGGTGATCCCGCTGTCGGTGACCCGGAACTCGCCGCCGAGGCGGCGCAGGTGGTTCAGGAACGTCGCGACGTCCTCCTGGCGGGCGCCGCGCACGTCGACGCGGCCGTTCGTCGCCACCGCCGCCGCGGCGAACGAGGCCACCTCGATCCGGTCGGGGATCGCGGTGTGGTCGGCGCCGTGCAGCCGGTCCACGCCCTGGACCACGATCGTGCGATCCACCTCGACGTCGACCAGGGCGCCCATCCGCTGCAGGAAGAGGATGAGGTCGATCACCTCGGGCTCGACGGCGGCGTTCGAGATCACCGTGGTGCCCTTCGCGCGGACGGCGGCGAGCAGCAGGTTCTCGGTGGCGCCGACGCTCGGGAACGGCAGCTCGACGTGCGCGCCGTGCAGGCCCAGCGTCTTGACCTGGACCGACCGGACCTGCTCGACGATCTCCGCGCCCATCGCGCGCAGCCCGGCCAGGTGGAAGTCGACGGGGCGCTTCCCGATCCGGCAGCCGCCGGGCAGCGGGACGACGGCCTCACCGACCCGGTGCAGCAGCGGGCCCATCATCAGGATCGGGATCCGGTTGACGCCCGAGTACGCCTCGGACAGCGACGCGTCGGCGATACGCGGCGTCGCGATGCGCACCCGGTGGTCGTCGAGCCACTCGACCTCGGCGCCGAGCTCGGCCAGCATCCCGAGGACGACGTCGACCTCGACGATGCGGGGCACCCGCGCCAGCGTGCACGGCTCGTCCGTCAGCAGCGTCGCGACCAGGAGCTTGGTCACCGAGTTCTTGGCGCCGGAGACCTCGACGGAGCCGACCAGCGGCTGCCCGCCGATGATCCGGTACCGGTGCCGATCGGTCGCGGTGGGGGCCAGCGGCGGGGCGGCGGGGCTGGCTGGCTGGGAGGTCTGGGGCATGGGACGCCTCCTCGCGGTCGGGGCAGGACTCCCGGGGGTCCGGGGGTGCCCCTCGGGCGGATGAGGCGGGCCACGAGGCGCCGTACTTGGCGGCGAACTCCGCGGCCCGCCCCCGGGGTACTGGCCAAGATCGGACGCGCGATCACTCTCGGTCGCGATCCGACGACTCAGGGGCTTCGGGCCGACCACAGTCGGCCCTGGGGATTCAACCAGACGGCTCGGGCCGCCCAGGCCGGCGGCACCCGGTTCGGGGGCGGCACCACTTCTCGCCCACACCGCCTCACGCGGACACCGCTTGTCGCCCACTCCGGGTGACTTCCGCCCGCACCGGCCAGCGCATCGGAAGGCCGTAAAGAACCGGGAGAAGTGGGCCAATAAGAAGAGGTTCACCCGGCCGCAATATGCCATCGGCTACTGTCCCCGCATGGCTGGCTTCGCGCGAAGGCCCCGGTTGGCGATCGTGTTCGGCGGGCGCAGCACTGAGCATGCGATCTCCTGTGTCTCCGCCCGTGGGGTACTGGCCGCGGTGGATCGCGATCGCTACGAGGTCGTGCCGGTGGGTATCACGCCGGACGGCCAGTGGCTGGTACTGCCCGACGACCCGGCGGCCCTGGCCGGCAGCGGTCTTGAGCTGCCCGAGGTGCGTTCGGGCGCGGGCCAGGGCGTCATCCTTCCTCCTGACCCGAACGGGGCCGCCCTCGTCGCGTTGGAGCCCGTCACGGGGGCAGGGGCCGTGGCCGCCCCGGCGACGGAAGCCGGCGGGAGCCCCGGTGGCCTGGACGTCGACGTGGTCTTTCCGCTCCTGCACGGTCCCTACGGTGAGGACGGCACGATCCAGGGCCTGCTGGAGATGGCCGGGCTTCCGTACGTCGGCTCCGGGGTGTTCGCCAGCGCCGCCGCGATGGACAAGCAGCACATGAAGGCCCTGCTGGCGGCGGCCGGCCTGCGCGTCGGTCCGTACGCGGTGCTGCGGGCGGGGGAGACCCTGCTGGACACCGACAAGGAGCGGCTGGGACTGCCGGTGTTCGTCAAGCCCGCGAGGGGCGGGTCGAGCATCGGGATCAGCCGGGTGGACGCCTGGGAGGATCTGGACACCGCGATCAAGACGGCGCGTGAGTCGGACCCGAAGGTGCTCGTCGAGGCGGCGATCGTCGGCCGGGAGATCGAGTGCGGGGTGCTCGACCGGCTCGGCGGCGGCGAGCCGGAGGCCAGCGCCCCGGCGGAGATCGTCGTCGACTCCTCGGCCGGTTTCTACGACTTCGAGGCCAAGTACGTCTCCTCGAACACCCGCCTGGACGTGCCCGCCGACCTGCCGACCGAGATCGCCGACCGGGTGCGCGCCGCGGCGGCCGCCGCGTTCCGCGCGCTCGACTGCGCCGGGCTCGCCCGCGTCGACGTCTTCCTCACCGCGGCCGGCGAGGTGATCCTCAACGAGGTGAACACGATGCCGGGCTTCACCCCCACCTCGCTGTTCCCCCGGATGTGGGCGGCCAGCGGCCTGGACTACCCGGCTCTGGTCGATCGCCTCATCCAGCTGGCGCTGGATCACGGCAGCGGTCTCCGGTAGGCCGAACCCGCGCGAACCCTGCCCCTTCAGCCCTGCGGACCCCGCACCCCGTACCCCTGCGGCCCCGCCGCGCTCAGAGAGCGGTGTCGGCGGTGTGAGCCAGGACCGCGGGGGTGACGGCTGCGATCACGTTGTAGGGCAGGACGTCGTCCGGAAAGGTGAGCGTCACCTGTGGCCGCCTGGTCGGCGTCGACCAGCGTGACCTTCCAGCGGCGTCCTCCGGGAACCACTTCACGCCGTCGTGCTCGGAGACGACCGAGTCCGGCCGGTAGCCGGCGGCGACCCCCTCGGCCCCGCAGGTGACCAGGACCGGCGCCGAGCCGAACGCGGCGGCGGACACCCCCTGCGGGGTGACCTGACGCCGGTCCAGCCCGTCGCCGAGGGAATCGGGCAGCGCGTCCAGCAGGGCTCGGCACGACGTCGCGGTCTCACCGGTGGGCGCCGGCGCACCCGTCACCGCCACCGCGGCGGACCCACCCGAGCACCCCGCGGCGAACAGCGCCGCCGCCGCCACCGTCAGGCCGGCCGCCCGCCATCTCGTCATCTCGTCAGAAATGCACGACCGGGCAGGTCAGCGTGCGGGTGATTCCTTCGACGGCCTGGACCCGGGCCATCACCAGCTTGCCCAGGTCGTCGACCGAGCCCGCCTGCGCGCGCACGATCACGTCGTACGGGCCGGTGACGTCCTCCGCCTGCGTGACGCCGGGGATCTGTTCGATCTCCTTGGCCACCGACGCGGACTTGCCGACCTCGGTCTGGATAAGGATGTACGCGTGAACCACAGACGCTCCCTCGTCGGACGTCGACAGCCCGTCGAGTAGAGAAGTACGGGCCGAGAGACGGTAACAGGCAATCGGCCTCCGTGAGAGGCTCCCAGCCGAAGGAACTGCTGTGAACGCGCGAGTCTCCGTGACGCCGGAGGGCTTGAGTGGCCTTGGTCCGGGCGATGGCACCACCACCGCGGAACAATCACGACCCCCGATCTGTGATTGATACCACCACTCGTTTGTCTGGCCAAGGCCATACGTGGGTTCATGTGGGCGAACCGTCGGGTTGGCGCGACGGCGCGACGCGGTTCCAGCGGCCAGGATGACAACGTGGCCGTGACCGGGTGACGGAGGAAATGTGACCAGCGATACATGCGGAGCCGGATGGCCGGTGACCGGCGAGGTCACCTCCGGGGCATCGCGATGAGGTCGTCGGAGGCCGCCACCGCCGTTCAGGGGCCCAGGGCCGCGCCCCCGCGGGTGCTCGCGATCGCGGGCTCCGACTCCGGCGGCGGCGCCGGGATCCAGGCGGACCTGAAGACGGCCGCCGCGTTCGGCGTGCACGGGATGACGGCCGTCACGGCGGTGACCGCGCAGAACTCGGTCGGCGTCCAGGGCGCCTGGGAACTGCCGGCCGAGGCCGTGCGGGCACAGATCGTCTCGGTGGTCGGCGACATAGGCGTCGACGCGGTCAAGACCGGAATGCTGGCCACACCCGAGCTGGTCCGGGTGGTCGCCGAGGAGCTGCGGGGGATTTCGGCGCCGCTCGTCGTCGACCCGGTCGGGGTGTCCAAGCACGGCCACCGGCTGCTGGAGCCTGCGGCCGTGTCGGTGCTGCGTGACCTGCTCCTGCCACTGGCCACGGTGACGACGCCGAACCTGGACGAGGTGGCCCTGCTGACCGGCGTCCAGGTGCGCGACGAGGCCGGGCTGTGGCGGGCCGCCGAGGCGATGCTGGGCCTCGGGTCTCGCTGGGTGCTCGTGAAGGGTGGGCACCTCCCCGGCGAGGCCGTCGACCTGCTCACCGACGGGACGACCGAGATCGTCCTTCGGGCCGACCGCGCCGACAACCGGCACACCCACGGGACGGGCTGCACGCTCGCCTCGGCGATCGCCGCCGGGCTCGCGATGGGTCTCGACGTCCCGGCGGCGGCGCGGGCCGCCAAGGACTACGTCACCGGCGCGTTGCGCACCGGGTTCGCTCTGGGGGCCGGGATCGGGCCGGTCGACCACGGCTGGCGGTGGCGCGCCACGGCGGACGCCCCCGCGACGGGGGAGGCGCCGTCGCCCCCGACCGTTCCGCCGTCACCCCCGGCCGCTCCTTCCCGCCGGCTGGCCAGGTAGGAGTCCGCTCGGGCCGGAGGGCGCGCGACGGTACCGAAGCCTCGCGCGCCCGGACGCCTCGGGATCAGGGGGTGGGGATGTCGAACCAGCCGAGCACCTTGCCACCGAAGATCATGTCGCCGCTGATCTTCAGCTTGCGGGTCAGGAACATCTTGGTCGGGTCGGCCGTGCCGCTGATCAGCTTGATGAAGCGGACGCCGTCGAGGGTGACGGTCACCTTCGCGTTCTCCACGGGCTGGCGGTTGATGACGCAGGCGCCGTCCCGGATGACCATCTCGTAGTTGTCCGAGCCGCCGCCCGGCCGATCGGTGATGTGGAAGTGCACCACCGCGTTCTGGTCTTTGATCTTGTTCGGGTCGGCCTGCTTCGCCATCCGGTCGAAGTACTCGTCGAGGAGGGCGGAGCGTTCCGGCCCGCTCATCAGCTCCTCGAGTGCCGCGTCGGAGAGCCCGGCGGTGTAGGAGACCAGTTGCTCGAGGCTGAGCGCGTTCAGGTCCGGCAAGGTCTGGGGCATGTCGGCGGCTCCGGTACAAGAGGGTCCGAGAAACGATCCCTCTCATATCAACACGACCGGGCCGGCGGATCGCGAGGGGCACCGCCCGCTCGCCGGTCGGTGGTGAGCCGTTGTCGCCATCCCGGATCACGGTCCGGCGATCGGTGGGGCCGGCGATCCGGGAAACCGGCGATCAGGAGATCTGGCGGGACGCCCGGCGCCCGGCGCGCGAAAAGAGGCGCCACCTGCGCGGCGCCTCTTGACGAGCTATATACGCAAACCCGGCCACAAAAGGTGACAGCGCCTCAGCGCTGCGTCAAGCCAGCCACCTCGCCTGCCCGAAACCAGGCCTTACCACCGGTATATGCCAGTGCCCGGAACCACGTGGGGAGGGCGCTCAGCGCCCGACAGGCGCCGCCCGGTTGCGGGCGCGAAGCGTCCGGCAACGGGAGCGCCCTACGCGCGGGTCACCTTGCCCGCCTTGATGCACGAGGTGCACACGTTCAGACGCTTGGGGGTGCGCCCGACGAGGGCGTGCACCGTCTGGATGTTGGGGTTCCAGCGCCGCCGGGTGCGCCGGTGGGAGTGGGAGACCGACATGCCGAAGCCCGGTCCCTTGCCGCAGACGTCGCACACCGAAGACACGAGAAACACTCCGCCGAGAGGTTGTCGCTGAAGCCGTGACCGGGGTTCCGGCCGCGCTGGCCCGCCGTTGGCGCCTGACCGCGGGCAGAGCCGCTGGACGAATGGCGCCGGACGGGCGTCGAAACAACCCGGACACGGCGGTGCTCACTGAAGGCTACCGCAGAGACAGCGCGACCGGGGCTCGGGGCGCCGCGGTCCGCGCGCGGCGCGGCCGGGTGGCACGCGACGCCGGACTGTCGCTGTCCGGGTGCAGTATCGGGAATGTGATCGAGCTGGACACCCCGCTGCGGCACCTGCTGCCGGCGAAGGACGCGAAGCGGCTGGGCGAGCGCCCGCTCGAGCTGGTCACCGTCGCCGACCTGCTCGAGCACCTGCCGCGGCGCTACCACCGGCGTGGGGAGCTGACCAACCTCGCCGACCTCGTCGAGGGCGAGGTCTCCACCGTGCACGCGCGCGTCGTGAGGAACGAGAGCAAGACGGCCCGCACCGGACGGCGCTACGCGGTCCTGACCGTGACCGACGGGACCGCCCAGATGACCGTCACCTACTTCAACCCGGCCAGGTCGCCGGCCCGCCGGCTGTCGGCCGGCTCGGTGGCGGTGTTCTCCGGCAAGGTCGACCGGTTCAACCAGCGCCTGCAGATGGTCAACCCGGAGACGCACCCGCTGGAGGACGACGACGGCCCGGGCGACGACCCGGACAGGTGGGCCAGGGCGCTGGTGCCGATCTACCCGGCCACCGAGCAGGTCAACTCGCCGGCGATCGGTCGCTGCGTGCGGGTCCTGCTCGACACCCTGGGCGAGCTGCCCGATCCGCTGCCGGCCGACCTGCGGGCTCGCTACCGCCTGGTCGACCTGCGCAAGGCCTACGAGCTGGTGCACCAGCCGGAGTCGACGGGCGACGTCGAGCGCGCCCACCGGCGGCTGAAGTGGGATGAGGCGCTGACGCTCCAGGTGATCCTCGCCCAGCGCCGGCGGGCGATCTCGGCCATGGCGACAGTCGCCCGTCGGGGCCGTCCCGACGGCATCCTCGCGGCGTTCGACGGCCAGCTGCCGTTCGCGCTGACCGACGGCCAGCGCGGCGTCGGAGCGACCATCGCCGGCGAGCTCGCGCGTCCCGTCCCGATGCACCGGCTGCTGATGGGCGAGGTCGGGTCGGGCAAGACCGTGGTCGCGCTGAGAGCGATGCTCGCCGTCGTCGACGCCGGTGGCCAGGCCGCCCTGCTCGCACCGACCGAGACCCTCGCCGTCCAGCACCACCGGGGCGTCCGCGCCCTGCTGGGCGGCTTCGGGCGAGCGGGCGAGCTGGATGAGACCTCGCCGGCGACCAAGGTCGCACTGGTCACGGGCTCGCTCGGCGCGCGCGCGAAACGCGAGGCGCTGGCCGCCGCCGCCGACGGGAGCGCCGGCCTGGTCATCGGCACGCACGCCCTGCTGCACGAGGGGGTGGCGTTCCGGGATCTGGGGCTGGTCGTCGTGGACGAGCAGCACCGGTTCGGCGTCGAGCAGCGGGACGCGCTGCGCGCCCGCGCCACCGACCCGCCGCACGTCCTCGTGATGACGGCGACGCCGATCCCGCGGACCGTCGCGATGACCGTGTTCGGCGATCTGGAGGTCTCCACGCTCACCGAGCTGCCCGCCGGCCGGTCGCCGATCGGCACGTTCGTCGTGAACGGGGCCGAGCATCCGAGCTGGCGGGGCCGGATCTGGGGCCGTATCCGGGACGAGGTCGCCGCCGGCCACCAGGCATACGTCGTGTGCCCGCGGATCAGCACCGTCGCGGGCGGCTCGGCGGACGACGAGGACCTGCCCGAGGACGAGGCGGAGGCCGGGCGACCCGGCTTCGGCGACGGAACCGGCTCGCTCGCCGGCGTCGGGGTCGAGGAGCTGCTGCCCTGGCTCGCCGAGGGGCCGCTCGCGGGCCTTCGGGTCGCCGCGCTGCACGGCCGGCTGCCTGCGGACGCCAAGGACGCGGTGATGACCAGGTTCGCGGCCGGCGAGGTCGACGTGCTGGTCGCGACGACCGTGATCGAGGTGGGCGTGGACGTCCCCAACGCGACGGTGATCGCCATCCTGGACGCCGACCGGTTCGGCGTCTCCCAGCTCCACCAGCTTCGCGGCCGGGTCGGGCGTGGGCAGGCCGCCGGCGTCTGCCTGCTGCACACCGAGGTCGGCGGCGACACGCCGGCCACCCAGCGGCTCGCGAACGTCGCGGCGACCACCGACGGCGCCGAGCTCGCCCGCCTCGACCTCGGCCAGCGCCGTGAGGGCGACGTGCTGGGCGCGAGCCAGTCGGGCCGCGGCCGCTCGGTGCGCCTGCTGGAGTTGCTCAAGGACGAGCGGCTGATCCTGGACGCCAGGGAGGAGGCGGGCCGCGTGGTCGACACCGACCCGGACCTGTCCTCCCACCCGGCCCTGGCCCGCCGCGTCCTGCTGGCCCTGGACGACCGGCCGGTCGAGTACCTCGAGAAGGGCTAGACCAAAGTCGCTCCCCCGGAAGATCGGCTGGCGCCGACCTTCGGGGACCCCTGCGGCGACGATGGCGAAGCCTCGCGTGGCCGGAGGCCCTCAGATATCGCTAGACCCAGAGTGTCGGTCGGGGGGATGAATGACGCGGATCGTGGGCGGGGTCGCGGGTGGGCGCCGGCTCGCCGTGCCGCCGGGAACGGGAACCAGACCCACCTCGGACCGGGCGCGGGAGGGGCTCTTCAACTCGCTGACGACCCTCGTCGACCTGTCGGGTGCCCGGGTCGCCGACCTGTACGCGGGCAGCGGGGCGGTCGGCCTGGAGGCGTTGTCGCGGGGCGCCGCGCACGCCCTGCTCGTCGAGCGTGACCCGGCCGCGGCACGGGTCGCGCGGCGCAACGCCGCCGAGCTGGGCCTCACCGGCGCCGAAGTCGTCGTGGGTGCCGTCGAACGTGTGGTGGACACCACTGTCGGGCAGCCCTACGACGTGGTTTTTCTAGACCCTCCGTATGCACTCGCTGACGTTCGGCTGGCCGATGTGCTTCATCGGCTCGTTGATCAGCGCTGGCTGGATAAGGACGGTGTCTGTGTGGTCGAACGGGCCCGCCGCTCGCCGCCGCCGGCGTGGCCGGACGGGCTGGTCGAGGTCCGTTCGAGGGGGTACGGAGAGGCGGTCCTCTGGTACGGTTGTCGATCATGAGGAGGGCTGTCTGTCCTGGTTCATTCGACCCGATCACGAACGGCCATCTCGACATCGTCATGCGGGCGAGCAAGCTCTTTGACGAGGTCGTCGTCGCAGTTCTGATCAACAAGACGAAATCCACCCTGTTCACGGTGGAGGAGCGGATGGAACTCATCCGCGAGGCGGCCCGGGAGCATCCGCAGGGGGTCTCCAACGTCGTTGTCGAGGCGTCGCACGGGCTGTTGGTCGACTTCTGTCGAGCTCGCGGTATCTCGTCGATCGTCAAGGGCCTTCGTGCGGTGAGCGACTTCGACTACGAGTTGCAGATGGCGCAGATGAACAACCGGCTGGCCGGCGTCGAGACGCTCTTCATGAGTACCAATCCGCAGTACGCGTTCCTGTCCTCCAGCCTCGTCAAGGAGGTCGCGCGCTACGGCGGTGACGTCACTGGCCTGGTCCCCGACGTCGTCCTCAAGCACCTGCGCGAGCGGCTCTGAGGGCGGGGTGGGTGCCAACCCTGATCAGGCTGTGCCAACCCTGATCAGGCTGGGGCGAGGGGTTGGTCGCGGGGATCGGATAGGCTGGTCGTCTGTGCCTGGAGCCGACGGCGTCCGGGTGCCCTTCGGCCTACCGCGTGCGCGTGTCGCGCGCCCGTGCCGCGAGAGCACCACTGGACACGACGGCCCGGGCCGCCGAGCCATGTCCTATCAAGATCACCTCGACGAGATTCCGTGACCCCCGCAGCCATGACCGGACAAGCTATGACCGGACATCACCGTCCCCGCCGCCAGACCCCGCGCGGTCCCTTCGTGCTCGACACCCGCGAGCTGGGCCGTCGGCCGGGGACGATGAAGCCTGTCGTCAGGACGGTGCTGGCGCCGGACGGACTGGGCACCCCGATGCTGCGGGTGCCGACGGGCGGGCCGGTCGAGCTGGACCTCCGGCTCGAGTCGGTCCACGAGGGCGTGCTGGTCAGCGGGACGGCCTCGGCCGACCTTGTCGGTGAGTGCTCCCGTTGCCTCGACGAGGTGCACGACCACGTCTCCGTCGAGCTGCGCGAGCTGTTCTACTACCCCGACCGGGCCACCGAGATCGACGAGGAGGACGAGGACGTGCTCGCGGTCGTGGACGACCACGTCGACCTCGCGCCGGTCGTGCGGGACGCCCTGGTCCTCGACCTGCCGCTCTCGCCGTTGTGCGATCCCGACTGCTCCGGTCTGTGCGTCGACTGCGGCGTGCGGCTGGACGACGTCGACCCGGACCACTCCCACGACGGTGCCGACCCCCGGTGGGCCGCGCTGTCGGCCTTGACCGAAGCTGGATCCGCCGGCGATGTCGCCGGGCGGGAAACGAAGGAGAAGGACTAGTGGCCGTCCCCAAGCGGCGGATGTCGCGCAGCAACACCCGGTCTCGGCGGTCGCAGTGGAAGGCGACGCTTCCGGCGTTGTCCCGCTGCCCGCGCGGGCACGTGGTCCGGCAGCACAACGCCTGCCCGACCTGCGGCCGGTACAACGACCGACAGGTGCTCGACGTCTGATCTCGACGTGACCCGCGTCGCCGTAGACCTCCTCGGAGAGGGCGTCCCGCCTGAGTCGGTGCTGGACGCCCTGCCTGCCGCGCTGGACGCCGATCCGGAGCTGGTGGTCACGCTCGTCGTCCCACCAGGCCGGACGGCGGAAGATCTCGCCGGCCGCGGCATCGTGACCGGGGAACGCGTCCACCTGGTGACCGCCGCGCGCGGCATCCCGGCCGGCGCCGACGCCGTTCGCGACGTGCGGGCCCGGCGGGACAGCGGCGTACGGGTGGCCGCCCGGCTCGTCCGTGACGGCCGTGCCGACGCGATGGTCTCCGTCGCGCCGCCCGAGGCGGTCGCGGCGGCGGCGCTGTTCACGTTCGGTCTGCTGCCCGGCGCCACCAGGGCGTCGCTGGCGGCCGTCGTGGACGTCGGCCGCGCGCCCGGCGTCGTGCTGTGTGACGCCGGCGCCTCGGTCGACGTCGCCGCGGACGACCTTGCCCAGTTCGCGCTCGCCGGTGCGGCGTACGCCCGGGTCCGCGCCGGTTCCGGTGAGCCGGGGGTCGGCCTGCTCACCGCCCGCCCCGCGCTGCCGGACACGATGCGCCGGGCGGCACACGAGCTGCTCGGCACGCTCGGCGTCGACTACGTCGGCCAGGTGGACGCCGGTGCGCTGGTCCATGCGGGCCGGTCCGCCGGCAAAGGCCCCGACGTCGTCGTGACGGACGGGTTCACCGGTGACGTCGTGCTGGCCTGCCTGCGGGCGGTCAGGGCGGCGGTGCCGACGACCGTTCCGGACGCGCAGGCGAGTCTCGACCCAGCCTGGCGCAGCCCGGCCGGCCCGGATCTGCAAGGGGGAACGATCGTGCTGGGAGTGGACGGCGTCGCGGTGCGGGCGGGCGATCCCGTCGGCGGTCCCGACGACCTCTCCACCGGCATCCCGGCCGCGCTCGCGACGGCGGCGACGGTGTGGCGCGGGGGGCTCGTCGCCCAGATCCGCGCCGAGCTCGTCCGGCTGATCGCCCGGCGCAGAGCGATCGCGGGGCTGTCCCTGTGAGCCGGGGCGCGTCGGTCCCTCAGGCCCGCGAGGATCTGCTTGCCGCGCTTGGCCTGCGCATCGACCCCGATCTGCTCGACAGGGCGCTCACCCATCGGTCGTACGCCTACGAGAACGGCAACCTGCCGACCAACGAGCGGCTGGAGTTCCTCGGTGACGCCGTGCTCCAGCTGGTCGTCACCGACGCGCTGTACCGGCGCCATCCAGACCTCGCCGAGGGCGCGCTCGCCAAGCAACGCGCCTCGGTGGTGAACATGCGGGCACTCGCGGCCGTGGCCCGCGACATCGGATCCGTGGGGATCGGTCCCTACCTGCTGCTCGGCAAGGGCGAGGAGACCACGGGCGGCCGGGACAAGCCGAGCATCCTCGCCGACACGCTCGAGGCGCTCATCGGCGCGGTCTACGAGGAGCTCGGGCTCGAGATCGCCTCCGCCTTCGTGCACCGCTACTTCGACCCGCTGCTCGACGAGGCGGCCGGCCGCGGGGCGGGCCTCGACTGGAAGACCTCGTTGCAGGAGCGCACCGCGGAGCTGGGGATGGGCCCGCCCGACTACGTGGTCACCGACTCCGGCCCGGACCACGCCAAGCGGTTCCGGGCGCGGGCCCGCATCTCCGACCGGATCTACGGCGAGGGCGAGGGCGGCAGCAAGAAGGAGGCCGAGCAGCGAGCGGCCGAGCACGCGTTCGTCGCCCTTCAGGGCCTCACCTCGGCCGCCGCCGCGGCCTCGGGCACCCCGGCCGGAGGCGCCCCGGCGGACCCGTCCCCGGTAGACCCTTCCCCGGCCGTACCGGTGGCCGGTGTCGTGGACCCGCCGTCGCGAGCGGCCGGCGTCGAGGGCGACGGGGCAACGGGCCTGGACGGGCTCACGCCGGCCGGAGCCTCGGCCGAGGCCGCGGCGCCCGCGTCCGCGGCGGAGCCGGGCTGAGCCATGCCGGAGCTGCCTGAGGTCGAGGTGGTGCGGCGCGGTCTGGAGCGCGGCGTGGTCGGCCGCACGATCGCGAAGGTCAGTGTGCTGCACCCGCGGGCCGTGCGCCGGCACGTGGCCGGCACCGCCGACTTCGAGGCGGCGCTCACCGGCCAGACGGTCACCGCCGCGCGTCGCCGGGGCAAGTACCTCTGGCTGGCGCTCGCGGCTCCAGACGGCCTGGACACGCCGCTGGAGAATCTTCCGGACACACCGCCGGACAGGTCGGGCGTGCCCGAGGCATCGCTCGTCCCGCCCCTGCCGCCCCTGCCGGCCGGCGACGGGGACGCCCTGCTCGGGCACCTCGGCATGAGCGGTCAACTGCTCGTCGTGCCGCCCAGCACGCCGGACCAGACCCATCTGCGGATCCGCTTCACCTTCACCGACGGCGGGCGCGAGCTCCGGTTCGTGGACCAGCGCACCTTCGGGGGGATGGCGATCGCGCTGGGAGGAGCGTCGCTGCCCGCCCCGATCGCCCACATCGCCCGTGACCCGATGGATCCGCTGTTCGACGACGACGCCTTCGTGGCCGGGCTCGCGGCCCGCCGCACCGGCCTCAAGCGGGCGCTGCTCGACCAGCGGCTGGTCAGCGGTATCGGCAACATCTACGCCGACGAGGCGCTGTGGGGCGCGAGGCTGCACTATGCCAGGGCGACCGAGACCCTGCGGCGGCCCGAAGCCGTCGGCCTGCTCGCCGAGGTGCGCGCCGTGCTGACCTCGGCCCTCGCGGCGGGGGGCACGTCGTTCGACCGGCTCTATGTCTCCACCGAGGGCGTCAGCGGACTGTTCGAGCGGGAGCTCGCCGCCTATGGCCGCGAAGGGGAGCCGTGCCGGCGGTGCGCGAGCCAGATCCGCCGCGACGCGTTCATGAACAGGTCCAGCTTCAGCTGCCCCACCTGTCAGCCGCGCCCCCGCGGCGGTCGCTGGTAGGCCGTCGGGAGGGGTAGGCCGCCGGGCACAGCTGCCCCCGGGCACGGCTGCTCGCCGCGGCGGGGTGTCGATTCGGGGGGTGCACCCCCCGACGTCCCTAGGGTCGTGTCTGCACCCACACTGGGCGCTGACCAGGTGCGCCGTCCTCGCTGCGCGGTGACGAAGGAGACGACCCATGAACTCGGACGCCCTGCTGGGACGGGTACGCAAGCTGCTCGCGATGGCCGAGTCCGAAGGGCTGACCGACGCCGCCAGGGAGACCTACAACGCCAAGGCCGCCGAGCTGATCGCCCAGTACGGCATCGACCGCGCGCTGCTCGAGGAGGCCGGGCCTGGCAAGGTCGCCGCCGCCGACCTGGCGCTCGACATCCACCCGCCGTACGCCCGGGACAAGATCACTCTTCTGGCCAGCATCGTCGTGCCGTTGGGCTGCCGACTGGTGCACCGCACGGAGCGGGGAAAGGGAGGCACAGGTCACACGGCGCACCTGTTCGGCATGGAGGCCGATCTCACCCGGGCCCAGCTGCTGTTCACCTCGCTGCTCGTCCAGCAGGCGCATGGGATCGCGGTGGCCGTGCCGCCGTCCTGGGAGGACCCGCGGGCGTTTCGCCGGTCCTGGATGGCGGGGTTCGCGGTC
Organism: Pseudofrankia saprophytica; assembly: GCF_000235425.2. Taxonomy (NCBI): domain Bacteria; kingdom Bacillati; phylum Actinomycetota; class Actinomycetes; order Frankiales; family Frankiaceae; genus Pseudofrankia; species Pseudofrankia saprophytica. The sequence continues at coordinate 155,025 of NZ_KI912267.1, read as the reverse complement.
GCCGTACAGCAGCGGCTGACCGTCGCGGAACAGGCCGCGAGGGCCGCGGCCGAGCCGGCGACCGGCGAGTCCGGTACCGGGGCCTCGGTGGCCCTCGTCCTCGCCGACCGTTCCGACCGGGTCGAGGCGCACCTGTCGAGCGTCTACCCGCACCTGCGGGCGGCCCGGGGACGTCAGTTGTCCGGCTCCGGCGGGCGTGCCGGCTACGCCGCCGGCCAGCGTGCCGACCTCGACACCCAGCGCCGGGTCGAGACGCCGACCGCCCGTCGTGCCCTTGACTGAGGCGAGGCTCGCCCCGAGCCGGCGCTCACTCCACCTGGATCCGGCGCGAGGTTTCTCCGAAGCCGGAGTTCTTAGAGCTTGCCGCCCGGGAGGTTCGGGGCGGCGGTCTGGGTCGGGCCGGCTGTGTGCGGAGGCGCGTAACCGTCGGTGGGCGCGGGTACGGCGCTCACGTTGCCGAACGGGGTCGCGCTGGGCCCATCCACGATCGTGGCGCGCGGCACCGGCACGGAGCCGCCGTCCTGCTGGAAGTTCTGGCCACAGCCGGCCAGCAACAGCGAGCCGCTGAGGGCTCCGACGGTGACGGCCGCCATGGCGGCTCGTCGGCCTGGTCGGGCGGGCCGCGCGCCGCGCCGGATCAGGCTGCTGAGGAGGAGAGATGTCGTGTTCACGATGGCTCAGTAGCCTACCGTGCCGATGAATGACCTTCCTCAGAAGCGGCCGCCGGTTCAGCCGGGTGGACCAGCGAACACAGCTGGTGAGCAGTCCCGGGAGACGGTGGCCGTGGGCTCGCCCGTGCGGCTGACGGCCTCCGTGTTCGGCGTGGTGCAGGGTGTCGGCTTCCGGGACTACGTGCGCACGAAGGGCCGTCGTCTCGGTCTGGTGGGCTCGGCGACCAACCGCGTGGACGGCGGAGTCGACGTCGTGGCCGAAGGGCCGCCGGAGGCCTGTGACGCGCTGCTGGAACTCCTTGTAACCGGCCACACCCCCGGGCGGACCGATCGGGTAGAACACATGATCGGCCCCGTGGTCGGCGGCCTGGCTGGGTTTGTGCGTCGCTGAGCCTCGTCGCCCCGTTGACCTGGACAGACAGGCCTGACGGTTAGGTCGAATCGAGGCTCAAGATTCCCGAGTTCTAGGGACGGATGCCGTCCCATGTGGCATGCTCTTGACTTTCGGTGACTGGGTGTGGGAGGCTTAGGTCATTCTTTGGGGCGCACTCCGCCTACGTGTGCGACGCAAGGTCGTGTGCATCGGCCGGGGTGAACCAGCGGCTGGAGCTATACCAGTGGTTGGATGGGACGGCTTCAGCAGCTTCGTCCCGGCTTTGTCGCGCCCAGCACCCCGCAAGGTCACTCATCGTGGAGGACCATCACCATGGCGAAGGCCCTTTTCGGCCACGTCGGTTCCGGCAACGACCTCCGGCTCTCGTACGAGGTACGTCGGCTGCGCGCTCGCGTAGCCGAGCTCGAGGCTGAGCTTGCTCGGAGTCGTGCCGTCAATGACGCGCTCGTCGGCGTCGACGTTCCGGAGGACGTCCGTGAGCTGGACGTCGAGCCGGCCCTGACCTGACCTGTTAGCCGCCCTCTGGGGGCGGCTCGTCGGGCTTCGGGTCAGACGTCTGTCCAGGGATGGCTCCCTGGAACCCCCGATGTCGTGCTTTGGTCGGCCTGTCACTCGGGTCTGTTCTTGGATCACTGAAGGATCCTTGAGCACCCGGATGCCTCCCGGCCTGGCTGCCCGCGGTCCGGCAATCTTCCCGGTAGAGCCCTCGAGCGACGTTCCGGGTGCCCGAAACCGATCTTCGGATCGGATCCACCGGTACCCGTTCGTCCATGCCTTGACGGTTCCGCGGCTGGGCGAGTGGGCGGGTCTGGAGTTGTCCATCCCGTTCACCGTCTCGGTCTTAAGCCTGCCTGGTGGCTGTCGTTTTGGGAGTGGTCTCCTTGTGAGCCTCCCCAGCGATATGTCGACAGGGTTCGGTGCACATCCGCCGGTTTCGCGGGCGTTCGCGGCTGTTGCCGCCGCGCCGCGGCCTCGGTGGGCCTTTCGGGCTTGAGTGCCCGCCTTCGCGTCGTGGGCCACTGAGGTGCGTCGCCAGGCGGGTTGGCAGCCCTGGGTCAGTGCTGCCCTCGTCGCGGGCCCATACTCCTGTTGTTCCAACCATGTATACCCACCTGATCCACAATCCCGGGGACGGGATCCTGGTCAATTCGGCGGGCTCTGCCGGGTCAGCCGGGTCGCCGGCGGGTCAGCCGGGCGGGGGCGTCTCGGTTGGTGACCACGTGGGATCCAGATGTCCGTGATCTACGGATCTTGGTGTCCCGGCGTGGCCGTGGTGGTGCGTGGCAGACTATCGCGTTCTGGCCACACCAGGCACGCAGTGGCGTGTCCTTTTCGTGACAGTGAGTTGGCGGATATCGTGGGCGGCGGCCCGGAGACGGGCCGGCGGCGGCGCCCACGATCCCTGGTCGGCGGCCCTGATCGGCGGCCGGCCGCGGGGGAGCTCGTCTGGTCGTTCCCCGCGCACCGCGACGCTCATCCGGAGGGTGACCTTCGCGCCCGACCACGACCGCCCCATCGCTGCGGAGACCGGTGTACCTCAAGAGCCTGACACTGCGGGGCTTCAAGTCCTTCGCGAGCTCGACCACGCTGCGCCTCGAGCCGGGGATCACCTGTGTCGTCGGGCCCAACGGCTCGGGCAAGAGCAACGTCGTCGACGCGATGGCCTGGGTGCTCGGCGAGCAGGGCGCGAAGGCGCTGCGCGGCGGCACGATGTCCGACGTCATCTTCGCCGGGACGCCGTCGCGGCCGCCGCTGGGCCGCGCCGAGGTGCTGCTGACGATCGACAACTCCGACGGCGCGCTGCCCATCGAGTACAGCGAGGTCACGGTCGGGCGGCTGATGTTCCGCAGCGGCCAGAGCGAGTACACGATCAACGGCACCTCCTGCCGCCTGCTGGACATCCAGGAGCTCATGAGTGACTCCGGGATCGGCCGCGAGCTGCACGTGATCGTCGGCCAGGGCCAGCTGGACGCGGTGCTGCACGCGAGCCCCGAAGAGCGGCGGGCGTTCATCGAGGAGGCCGCGGGTGTCCTCAAGCACCGCAAGCGCAAGGAGAAGGCGCTTCGCAAGCTGGAGGCGATGGCGGCCAACCTCACCCGGCTGACCGACCTGTCCGCCGAGCTGCGCCGCCAGCTCGGCCCGCTGGGCCGGCAGGCGGAGATCGCTCGCAAGGCTGGCGTCATCCAGGCGACGTTGCGCGACGCGCGGCTGCGGCTGCTCGCCGACGACCTGGTCACCGCGCGGACGGAGCTCGCCGCCGACATCGCCGACGAGGAGACCGTCCGGGCCAGGCTCGCCGAGACCGAGGCCGCCCACGCCGCCGCCGCCGAGCGGGAGCAGGCGCTGGAGGCCGAGCTCGCCAGGATCGTCCCTCGCGCCGCCGCGGCCCAGGAGACCTGGTACGCCCTGTCGTCGGTGCGTGAGCGGCTGCGGGGCACCGGCCAGCTGGCCACCGAGCGCTCCAGGCTGCTGCGTGCTGGCGCGCAGGCCACCCGGGGCGGGCGCGACCCCGAGGAGCTGGAGCAGGAGGCGGCGGCCGTCCACGAGCGGGAGGCCGCGCTGCAGGCCCGCCTGGAGCGCGACCGGGACACGCTGACCGAGGTGACCAGCCGGCGCGCCGAGCTGGAGGCTGCCCTCGCCGCCGAGGAGCAGGCGCTGCTCACCGCGAGCCGCGCCGCCGCGGCCCGGCGGGAGAGCATGGCCCGGCTCGCGGGCAAGGTCGAGACGGCCCGCTCCCGGGCCGCGGCGGCGGAGGCCGACATCGTTCGGCTCACCGAGGCGCTCGACGCCGCCCAGGCCCGGGACGCCGAGGCCAGCGGCTCGCGCGAGGCGCTGGACACCGAGCTCGCCAGGATCGAGACGGAACGCGACGAGCTGGCCAGCCGGCACGAGTCGGCCGTCACTCTGCACGCCGCCGCGACCGAGCGGCTGGAGGCGCTGCGGACCCAGGAGCGCGGCGCCGACCGGGACCGTGCGTCGGCCGCCGCCCGCCGGGAGGCGCTCTCGCTTTCGCTGGCCCCGGCCGACGGCGCCGCCGCGCTGCTCACGGCCACCGGTGAGGGTCCAGCTCCGGACGAGCGGGAGTCCGCGGGCGGCGGGCGAGCCGGTGGGGGCAAGCCTGCGGGCAAGGGCAAGCAGGGCCGGCTGGCGGAGGCCGCCCGGGTGCCCGATCCGCCGCGGACCCCGATCCAGGTCGTCGGGCGGCTGGTGAACATCCTCGCGGTCACCCCGGGCGCAGAGGTGGCGATCGCCGCCGCCCTGGGGCCGGCCGCCGACGCGCTCGCGGTCGGGTCCGTCGACGACGTGGTCGCCGCCCTGGACTGGCTGCGCACCGCCGAGGCCGGCCGGGCCGCCTTCGTGCCGGCGTTCCCGCCGCCACCGGTCGCGCCGGCGGCGGCCGAGCTGACCGAAGGCCTGCCCGGCGGGGCCGTTCCGGCGCTGGAGCTCGTCCGGGTCGTCGACCAGCGGTTCGCCCCGGCCGTCGCCGCCATTCTCGGCGGGGTGGTGGTCGTCGACGACCTGCCAAGCGCGGCCAAGCTCGCCGCGGCTCGCCCGGGTCTGCGGCTGGTGACCCGTGACGGCGACACCCTCGGACCGCCGGCCGCGGTCGGCGGCAGCGCGCACGCGCCCTCGCTGCTGGAGCTGGCCGCCGCCGCGGAGGAGGCCGCCGCCGCGATGGCCGCCGCCGAGGCGCGGGCCGAGGCGTCCCGTACCGCGATGGAGCCCGCCCGCGAGGAGGTCGCGAGGACCAGGGCCGCGATCGACGCGGCCAACGCCGACCGCTCCGCCGCAGGCGCCCGCCACCGGGCGCTGACCGACCAGCTCGCCCAGCTGGACCGGGGCCGGGGCTCCGTCGCCGGGGAGATCAACCGGCTGGAACGCGGCCGGCTCGCCGCGGAGGCGACGCGCGACCAGGCCTACGGCGCGCTCGCCGAGCTCGAGGCGGCGCTCGCGGCGAGCGACGACGAGCTGGACGTCGACGAGCGGCCCGCCGAGGAGCGCGACCGGCTCGTCGCGGCCACCTCCGCCGTCCGGGGCGAGGAGGTCGAGGCCAGGCTCGCGGTGCGTACCAGCGAGGAGCGCGCCCGGGGGCTCGCCGGCCGGGCCGACGCCCTGCTGCGCCAGGCCGCTCAGGAGCGCTCGGCCCGCGCGGCGGCCGCCCGTACCCGGGCGCTGCGCGAGCGCCAGGCGAAGATCGCCGCCGCCGTCGCGGTCGCGGCCGACGAGGCGCTCGCCGCGTGCGAGACGTCGCTGGCCGCCGCCGCGGCCGAGCGGGAGCAGGCGGACACCGCCCGCCGGGCGACCGACACCGAGCTCGCCGGCGTGCGTGACCGGGTGCGCGCCTACGCGGCGGCCCTGTCCGCGCTGCGCGACGAGGCGCACCGGGACGAGCTGGCGCGGGAGACCAAGCGGCTGCGATCCGAGGCGCTCGAGGCCAAGGCGCTGGAGGAGCACGGCATCGCCGCCGACGACCTGGTCGCCGAATACGGCCCCACGCTGCCGGTACCCCCGGATGAGGAGGGTGGCAAGGAGCGGCCCTTCGACCGCGCCGAGCAGACCGCGAGGCTCGCAGGCGCGGAGAAGCAGCTGGTCCGGCTCGGGAAGATCAACCCGCTCGCGCTCGAGGAGTTCGAGGCCCTGCAGGAGCGGGCCGCCTTCCTGTCCGCGCAGCTCGACGACATCAAGAACACCCGGCGTGACCTGTTGCTCGTCGTCGAGGAGGTCGACTCGCGGGTCCGTGAGGTCTTCGCCGCCGCGTTCCAGGACACCGCCCGCGAGTTCGAGATCGTCTTCGACACGCTGTTTCCCGGCGGCGAGGGCCGGCTCGTGCTCACCGACCCCGAGGACATGCTCACGACCGGGATCGAGGTGGAGGCCCGGCCGCCTGGCAAGAAGGTCAAGCGGCTGTCGCTGCTGTCGGGCGGCGAGCGCTCGCTGACCGCGCTCGCGATGCTGCTGGCGATCTTCCGGGCCCGCCCGTCGCCGTTCTACGTCCTCGACGAGGTGGAGGCGGCGCTCGACGACCGCAACCTCGGCCGGCTGCTGAACGCCGTCGAGGGGCTAAGGCAGAAGTCGCAGCTGATCATCATCACCCACCAGAAGCGCACGATGGAGATCGCCGACGCGTTGTACGGCGTGTCGATGCGCGGTGACGGCGTGACCACGGTGATCAGTCAGCGGCTGCGCGAGCGGGCCTCCGCATAGGCGCTTCGGGCGTGGGGCGCGGGCGGGGTGACCTCGGCCGGCCGGGGCTGGAAGGATCGAAGCGTGGAGTACCTGTACATCATCGTCGTGGTCGCCGTCCTGCTGGTGGTCGCGGGCGGGGCGCTGGTCGGCAACGCGGTGCGCCGCCGGCCCCGGCTGCCGCGGGCCCGGTCCGGCGCCGAGGAGCTGACCGGGACCGGGCCAGCCGGCGGTGTCGGCACGCTGGAGGCACCACCCGGCGCGCTGGAGGCGGAGGCGGTCGCCCCGGCCGAGGTGGCCCAGCCGCCCGGCCTCGAGGTGCCGGCGCCCGCGGTGGGCCGGCTCGTCCGGCTGCGCGCCCGGCTGGCCCGCTCGCAGTCGTCGCTCGGCCGCGGCCTGCTGTCACTGCTGTCCGGCGACGAGCTCTCGGACGAGGACTGGGAGGACGTCGAGTCGACGCTGCTGCTCGCCGACGTGGGTGTCGGCGCGACCGGCGAGCTCGTCGCGGCGCTGCGGGAGCGCACCGCCGTGCTCGGCGCCCGCGGCTACAACGACGTGCGGGAGATGCTGCGCGACGAGCTGCTCGCTCAGATCGGCACTACCGCCGACCGGTCGCTGCGCGTCTCGGCCGAGGACCGGCCCGCGGTCATGCTGGTCGTCGGGGTCAACGGCACCGGCAAGACGACCACGTGCGGCAAGATCGCGCGACTGCTGGTGGCCGACGGCCGGTCGGTCGTGCTCGGCGCGGCCGACACGTTCCGTGCCGCCGCCGCCGACCAGCTGGAGACCTGGGGCGGCCGGGTCGGCGCGGTGACGGTCCGCGGGTCGGAGGGCGCGGACCCGGCGTCGGTCGCCTTCGACGCGGTGAAGCAGGGCATCGCGGACGGCGTCGACACCGTCGTGATCGACACGGCCGGCCGTCTGCACACCAAGGTCGGACTGATGGACGAGCTTTCTAAGATCAAGAGGGTCATCGTCAAGCAGAGCCCGGTCGACGAGGTGATCCTCGTGCTGGACGCGACGACCGGCCAGAACGCCCTCATCCAGGCGAGGGTCTTCGCCGAGGCCGTCGCCATCACCGGCGTCGCCCTCACCAAGCTGGACGGCACCGCGAAGGGCGGCATCGTCATCGCCGTCCAACGTGAGCTGGGCGTCCCGGTCAAGCTGGTCGGCCTGGGCGAGGGTCCCGACGACCTCGCGCCGTTCGAACCCGAGGGCTTCGTCGACGCCCTGCTCGGCGAGCCCGTGAGCTGACCTGTCCCGAACGGCCTGGTACATCGCCCTACCGCCCCACCGGCCGGCTGGCCGGGCGGTAGGCCGGGGCCCGCGGATGGGGTATCCGTTCTCGTCTCGGAGGCCGCCGAGGCAGTGGGATCGGCTGGAAAATGTAGATGTGGCCTGAGACACACCAAGTTGCCTCCAGGCCTTTCTTTCGGCGCTGGACTCGATCTAGCATCTTTGGGCGGTCTTCTTTGGCCCGCTGACCGCGCCCCGCACGTCCGTGAAGATCCCCACCGGCGCGGTCCGGATCGGGGAACCAGCGTCCGGCGAGGTGTCCCGCCCTCCTCAACGGAGAGGGCGGACCAGGCTGGCGTCATCGCCAGCCCGAGTTCGTGCGGCATGCCTCGCCGGACCTGGGGCGCTCCCGTTGCCGGACGCTCCGCGCCCGCAACCGGGCAGCGCCTATCGGGCGCTGAGCGCCCTCCTGCGTGGTTCCGGGCTGAGGCATATGGCGGTGGTCGGGCTGCGGCCGGCTCGGTGACGTGGCTGGGTTGGTGCTGCGCTGATGCGCTGTCACCAGCTGTGGCTGGGTTGCGCGTGTGACTGCCGGCGTTACCCCGTCCGGGGCTGAGGCGGAGGTCGGACCTCGCTGGTGGTCGTTGCAGGGGTGAGTTCGGGGTTCGAGCAGAAGCTGTGGGGGCGTTTGGGTTTACCGCTGGGCCGGGGGGCGGTCTGGATGCGTACCCTAGAACTGTCCGTTCCCATGCTGCCCGGGGCGTGGTAGCCGACTCTCCTGGTGGGGTCGTGTTCGCCCGATGTGGCGGCGCTCGCCGGCTCGTCGGAATGGTCGGGCCGGCCGGTGGCCGCGCGGACGGGCCCCTCCCACCACAGGCCAGCGATCCCGGAGTGTGCGCGTGTTCGACACCCTGTCCAGCCGACTCGACACGGTCTTCAAGTCGCTGCGCGGCCGGGGTCGGCTGTCCGAGGCCGACATCGACGCCACGGCGCGGGAGATCCGGGTCGCCCTGCTCGAGGCCGACGTCGCCCTGCCGGTCGTCCGCGCGTTCATCGCGGCGATCAAGGAGCGTGCCCGCGGGGTCGTGGTCAGCCAGGCGCTGAACCCGGCTCAGCAGGTCATCAAGATCGTCAACGAGGAGCTCGTCGGCATCCTCGGCGGCGGCACCACGACGCTGCGGCTGGCCAAGACGCCGCCCACCGTGATCCTGCTCGCCGGTCTGCAGGGCACCGGCAAGACGACGCTCGCCGGCAAGCTCGGTATGTGGCTGAAGAAGCAGGGGCACACGCCGCTGCTCGTGGCCGCGGACCTGCAGCGCCCGAACGCGGTGAACCAGCTGCAGGTCGTCGGGTCGAGGGCCGGCGTCGAGGTGTTCGCGCCCGAACCGGGCAACGGCGTCGGTGACCCGGTCGCGGTCGCCCGCGATGCCATGGCCCACGCTCGCCGCCATGTCCACGACGTGGTCGTCGTCGACACGGCTGGCCGCCTCGGCATCGACGAGGAGATGATGCGGCAGGCGGCCGACATCCGCGACGCGGTCGACCCGGACGAGATCCTCTTCGTCGTCGACGCGATGGTCGGCCAGGACGCCGTCACCACGGCGCTGGCGTTCCTCGACGGGGTCGGCTTCAGCGGCGTCGTGCTCACGAAGCTCGACGGTGACGCCCGCGGCGGCGCCGCGCTGTCGGTCGCGCACGTCACCGGCCGGCCGATCATGTTCGCGTCCACTGGCGAGGCACTCGCCGACTTCGACGTGTTCCACCCCGAACGGATGGCGTCACGCATCCTGGGCATGGGTGACGTCCTCACCCTGATCGAGCAGGCCGAGCAGGCCTTCGATCAGGACGAGGCCGAAGAGATGGCGCGGAAGATGGCCGCGTCGGAGTTCACCCTCGAGGACTTCCTCAACCAGATGCTGGCCGTTCGCAAGCTGGGGCCGATCGGCAACCTGCTCGGAATGCTGCCCGGCATGGGCCAGATGAAGGACCAGTTGTCCCAGGTCGACGACCGGGACGTCGACCGGGTCGTCGCGATCATCCGGTCGATGACACCGGGCGAGCGGAGCGATCCGAGCATCCTGCAGAAGAGCCGCAAGGAGCGGGTGGCCCGGGGGTCCGGGGTCACCGTCACCGAGGTCAACCAGCTGCTGGACCGGTTCGCCGAGGCGCGCAAGATGATGCGTCAGCTCGCGAATGGCGCCGGCATCCCTGGGATGGGACGCGGGAAGGCTGCTCAGGCCCGTAAGGCGCCGAAGAAGGGCAAGGGCGCCAACAAGAAGGGCAACCCGGCGGCGCGCGCCGCGCAGGCGGCGGAGGCCAAGAACAAGCAGCCCGGCGGTGGCCGCGTGGGCGGGGCTCCCGGCGTCGACGGGCTGCCGGGCGGCCTGCCTCCCGGCGGGATGGGGGATGTGGACCTGTCCGCACTGCTCAAGCCCGGAGCCTTCAACCCGCCCGGACGCCGCGGTCGTTAGGGAGCAAATTTGCCCCGGCGACCCGTCGGCCGCCGGACCGCCAAGCATGGACGCGGGAGCCGGCGGCGCGTCCGGCTGACGATCTGGCAGACTGTAGGCGCAAGCCGACTGCCCTAGGTTTAGGTTTGCCGCTGACTTTGGGTCAGCCCCGGAGGTCGTCAGATCGGCCCGGGGGACGGCCCCCGGAACCTGGTACCGCGCTGTGGTGCGCGGCCCTCAAGCAATGGAGCTTTTCAACAACCGTGGCAACCAAGATCAAGCTGCAGCGCACCGGCAAGATGCGTGAGCCGCACTACCGCATCGTCGTCGCCGACGCCCGTACCAAGCGGGACGGCCGGGTCATCGAGGCCATCGGCCAGTACCACCCGAAGGACGACCCCAGCACGATCATCGTGGATGGCGAGCGGGCCGCCCACTGGCTCTCGGTCGGCGCGCAGCCGACCGACCCGGTGCTCGTCCTGCTCAAGGTCACTGGTGACTGGCAGAAGTTCAAGGGCCTGCCCGCGCCCGAGCCGATGAAGGTCGCGGCTCCCAAGGCCAACCGGCGCGAGGTCTTCCAGGCCGCGGCGCGCGAGGCCGCTGGTCTCGAGGAGAAGCCGGCCACCACGCCGAAGAAGAAGAGCAAGTCCGCCGCCGAAGGCGACGAGACGCCGGCCGCGGGGCAGTAGGTGCTCGAAGCGGCGCTCGAACATCTGGTTCGGGGGATCGTGGACCACCCGGAGGACGTCCGGGTGGACCTGCTGTCGAACCGGCGCGGCCGCACCCTCGAGGTCCGGGTGCATCCCGAGGACCTCGGGAAGGTGATCGGCCGGCGTGGCCGTACCGCCAAGGCGTTGCGCACGGTCATGGCCGGCGTTGGCGGTCGTGGGCTGCGTGTCGATGTCGTCGACGTCGACCGGTGACGTGAGCGGCGAGCCCTGCTCATCGTGGGGAGTCCTGGGTTTCCTCCCGGACCGGCAAAGCCGGGGTTTCCGCTGGGTCGCTTCCCTGCCGGATCCGCTTCGCGGATCCGGCAGGGACTCTGTCGCCGACCCGGCGGGGAAAATGCTTCGGTCGGCGCGGGTCGGCGATGGGTGAGGCAATCGTCGTGGGCCGGATCGGGAAGGCGCACGGCGTTCGCGGTGACGTGACCATCGACGTTCGGACCGACGTGCCCGAGCGGCGGTTCACCGTCGGCGCCCGGTTCGAGCGACCCAGCGACGGGTCGGACCTGGTGATCGCCACGTCCCGGTGGCACTCCGGACGGCTGCTCATTCGCTTCGAGGGCGTGGCCGACCGGACCGCGGCCGAGGGGCTGCGCGGGATCGTGCTCACGATCGACGCGGATCTGGCCGGTGACGCGGCGGATCCCGACGAGCCGGACGATGACGGCGAGCTCTGGTGGGACCGCGACCTGGTCGGCCTGCGTGCCGTCGCCCCGGACGGGAGCCTGCTCGGTGAGGTGACCGACATCGTGCACACGGCGGCCGGCGAGCTGCTGGCGATCGGCAAGCCGGGCGGTGGCGAGCATCTGGTTCCCTTCGTCCACGACATCGTTCCCACCGTCGACCCGGCCGGGGGCCGGCTCGTCGTGGACGCCCCGCCGGGCCTGCTCGACCTCGACTGACCGGCGCAGACGTCGCCGGGGGCCCGCCGAGGCACGAAGGAGGAAGGGCCCCAAGCCTCCTTCGGCCCGGGCCGCTGGTGGGAAGGAGAGTCACCCGGCATGCGGGTGGACGTTCTGACGATCTTCCCGGCCTATCTCGAGCCGCTACGTCTGTCGTTGCTCGGCAAGGCCCGCGACCGCGGCATGGTGGAGATCCACGCTCACGACCTGCGGGACTGGGCCACCGACCGGCACCGGACCGTCGACGACACGCCGTACGGCGGCGGCCCGGGCATGGTCATGCGCCCCGAGCCGTGGGACGCGGCGCTGCGCTCGGTCACCGGCGCCGGCACCGACGCTGGTGCTGGCGGCCCCGCGCCACGGCCGCGTGTGATCGTCCCCACCCCGGCTGGGCGGCCCTTCACCCAGGCCTACGCGGCCGACCTGGCCGTCGAGCCCTGGCTGGTCTTCTGCTGCGGCCGGTATGAGGGCATCGACGCCCGAGTCGTCGATGTCTGGGCCGACGACGAGGTCTCCATCGGTGACTATGTGCTCTCCGGCGGAGAGGTCGCGACGCTCGTCATGCTCGAGGCGATCACCAGGCTGCTGCCCGGCGCCGTCGGCAATGCCGAGTCGGTCGCGGATGATTCGTTCGCGCATGGGCTGCTCGAAGGGCCGGTGTACACCCGTCCACCCGAGTGGGCGGGGCATCGGGTCCCTGATGTGCTGCTATCCGGGGATCACGGCGCGATCGCTCGGTGGCGGCGCGACCAGGCGCTGAGCCGGACCGTGCGGCGTCGTCCGGACCTGCTCACGTCGCTCGAGCTCGGCGACCGTGACCGGCTGGTCGTCGCCCAGGCCCTGGAAGCGGAGCCGGATCCGCCGATCGACACCACCGCGCGCGATGCGTCCTCGCCGGCGGGGTGATCGTGGTGGCCGCCGCGATGCGCCCGGCCGGTCGTGTGGCACAGTAGGATGCAGTGTCCGCCGGTCCGTGGCCGGTTCGGCCGGGTCTCGGCACCGACGACCTGACGCGTGATCCACCAGCGCGCAGGTCTGCGGCGTAGCCGGTGTCCGGCCTTCATGATCGTGGTGAGTTCGCCGCCCTGGGCGCGGCTCGCCGTGAGGACCTAGGACCAACTGCCACCACTGAGGAAGCGACTGCCATGCAAACCCTGGACAGCCTCGACGCCGAGTCGCTGAGGACCGACGTGCCCGAGTTCTGGCCGGGCGACACCCTCAAGGTCCACGTGCGCGTGGTCGAGGGAAGCCGCCAGCGCATCCAGGTCTTCCAGGGCGTCGTGGTCCGCCGGCAGGGCGACGGCCTGCGGGAGACCTTCACCGTCCGCAAGGTCAGCTTCGGCGTCGGCGTGGAGCGCACCTTCCCGGTGCACAGCCCGATCGTCTCGAAGATCGAGATCGTGACCCGCGGTGACGTTCGCCGGGCCAAGCTCTACTACCTGCGTGAACTGCGCGGCAAGGCCGCCAAGATCAAGGAAAAGCGGTAGTTCGCGGGCGCTGAGGCGGGTGCTGGCGCCCTGGACCTCCCGGACCTCCGGTTCGGCGGGAACCTGTCGGTGATTCGGCGGGGACCCTAGGTCGGGCGTCGAGCATCCCCTCGTTGCCTGCCTTCGGGCGGGGCGTCCCGAGCGGTGGCCGGGTCTGGATCCGGGCCGGCGAGACGGCTGAGCTGCCGCCACGCTGAGCGCGTCGTCGCCAACGGGTCTCGCACCAGGCCACCCGTCGCCGAAGAGCGCCTTCGCGGCGCCAGCGTGCGCGTGGATGCCGGGCACGTGGACCACGTGGACATCGGGCGCCATGGCATGCGTCGTCGGTCCCATCGAGCCAGGTGACCGGACGTGGGTGTCCGTACCCGCGCATGGTCCTGGCGAATACCACGAGTTCCGAGGCCGGACGATTCCGAACAACGTCCACCCATGCTCGGCGTGGCGGGGACGGGTGCGTGCCAGCGTGCGCCGGGTGGATGGACGAAGATAGACGGGTCGTGACCGAGCACCGGCGGACGAGACAACGGCTGCCGCGCTCGGGAACTCAGGGACCACAGTTGGTCGTCGTCCTGTGGTCACCGGCCTGCCTGGCGCGTTGCCGGGTTCTGGGCCGCCGCGGATCACAACGTGAGGTGGCGTAGTGAGCTCGTCCGAGCAGGGCACTCCGGACCCGGCCGACATCGGCGGAGCATTGCCCGCCGGGGCCGGCCTGGGCTCCGGGTGGTCGTCGGCCAGCGGGCCGCGACCCCCGCGCGGGCCCGCGCCAGCCGTGGACCGCGGTGCCTGGGACGACGACGGCTTCGGGCCGACGGCCAGCGAGGCCGACGAGGACGACCGCGCCACCGACGAGCCCGATGACTCCGCCGGTCCTACGACCCGCGTGGGCCGGCGGGTACGTGGCGGTAGGCGGGAGCGGCCCGGGCGCGGCGACCGTGAGGAGGGGCGCGGATCGTTCCTGCGGGAGCTACCCGTCCTCGTGCTCATCGCCTTCGTTCTGGCGCTGCTCATCAAGGCCCTGCTCGTACAGGCCTTCTGGATCCCGTCGGAGTCGATGGAGCGGACGCTGCTCATCAACGACCGGGTGCTGGTGAACAAGGTCGTCTACCACTTCCGGGACGTCCACCGCGGCGACATCGTCGTCTTCAACGGGGACGGGACCGGGTTCCAGAGCCACGAGTCGGTGATCGCCCCGCCCAGCAACGGGTTCAGCCGGTTCGTCCGCGGCACCCAGAACCTGCTCGGCCTGGGCGCGCCCAGCGACAAGGACTTCATCAAGCGGGTCATCGGCGTCGGCGGCGACACGGTGAGCTGCTGCGACAGCCAGGGCCGGGTGATGGTCAACGGCAAGGCGCTCGACGAGCCGTACGTCTTCGAGAACGACAGCCAGCCCTTCGGCCCGGTGAAGGTGCCCGACGGCCGGCTGTGGGTCATGGGCGACCACCGCAGCGCCTCGTCGGACTCGCGCGCGAACGGGACGATCCCGACCGGCGCCGTCGTCGGCCGCGCCTTCGTACGGGTATGGCCGCTCAGCCGGTTCGGCTTTCTGACCGTCCCCGGCACGTTCCACGGCATCCCGGCGGCGAGCCCGGCGCGTCCCCTCACCGGCGCCGCCGATCCCGGCCTCCAGGGCGACGGCGCGCTGCCGACAGGCACGCCCGCCTCGTTGCCCCTCGTCGGCGCCCTCGCCCTCGCCGTGCACGGCGGCGGCGGTCGACGCGGGCTGTCGCCGGGCCGTGGGCCGGGCGCCGGACGGACGCCCGGCAGAGGCGGGCGGTGGCGGCGGGCGCGGTGGCGACGTTCGCGATGAAGCCCCCGGGTGCGGTCATCCGGCGTGACAGCGGTCTGTTCGGCTACGAGCGAGCGCTCGCGCGGCGCGGTCTCGGCCCGGTGGCCGGCGTCGACGAGGCCGGCCGTGGCGCCTGCGCCGGCCCCATGGTGGTGGCCGCCGTCGTCCTCGATCCGCGCAGGACTGGGCGCCTCGGCGCCCTCGCGGACTCGAAACTGCTGACCGAGCGGGTCAGGGAGCGTGTCTACGACGACGTGATGGCCGTGGCGGCGGCGTGGTCCGTGGTCGTGATCCCGGCAGCCGACATCGACCGGCACGGGCTGCACGTCATGAACATCGCCGGGATGCGCCGCGCCGTGGCGCGCCTCGCCGTGCGGCCGGGATATGTGCTCGTCGACGGGTTCCCGGTGCCGGGAATCGAGGCACCGTCGCTCGCCGTCCGCAAGGGTGACCAGGTCGCGGGCTGTGTCGCGGCCGCTTCCGTCATCGCCAAGGTCACCAGGGACCGGATCATGTGCCAGCTGCACGAGCGCTATGGCGAGTACGATTTCGCGCAGCACAAGGGATACGTCACCGCCGCGCATGCCGCGGCACTGGCGAGACACGGGCCGTGCGAGGAGCACCGCCTCTCGTATGTCAATGTCCAGTCCCTGGTCGCGCAGGGTGGGGACTTTCGATCGGTGCGGCTGGAGGAGACCGTGGCAGTGGCCGGCCGGCAGGGCACGGAGCCCGCATGAGCGCCGAGGACCTAGAGAAGTACGAGACCGAGATGGAGCTGCAGCTCTATCGGGAGTACCGGGACGTGGTCGGGCTCTTCTCGTACGTGATCGAGACCGAGCGCCGCTTCTACCTCGCCAACGAGTACAAGATCGACGTTCGGAACACCTCGGACGGCGAGGTCTTCTTCGAGCTGACGCTGCGGGATGCCTGGGTGTGGGACATGTTCCGCCCCGCGCGCTTCGTGAAGAACGTCCGGGTCGTCACGTTCAAGGACGTCAACGTCGAGGAGCTGACGAAGGCGGAGCTGTAGCGCCGAGGGTTCGTTCAGTTCGGGCCTGGCGTCCCTTTTAGGCCGGGTCTGGCGGCGTGCCGCCGCCAGGGTCCCGCTCGCCGCTTCATGTCCGGGCCCGGCATGCCTGGTGAAGTCGCGTCCGGACCGTTGGCCACTTCGCCAGTCTGTGGACGGCGGGCAGTTGTCCACAGGAGCGCCGACCGGCCTCGACGTGGGGCCGCCAGGCTCGCACGCTGATCCTCGCTGGCGGCAGCAGCCGCCGCGGGCGGTGCGCCGTCCCTGGCCGAACAGCCAGGGCAGCGCCGCTCGAGTGAAGCCGGTCGCGGGCGGCCGGCGGACGGCGGGGGTCCGGCTGTGACATCCAGGCCAAGAGGGGAACGCCGAGCCAAGGACGAGCTCGGTCGGTTCGGTGAGGACCTGGCCGCGCGCCACCTCGTCGAGAGCGGCGCCGAGATCCTCGACCGGAACTGGCGGTGCCGTGAGGGCGAGCTGGACATCGTCGCCCGCGAGGCGGGCACGCTGGTGTTCTGCGAGGTCAAGACCCGCAGCGGGACGCGGTTCGGCACGCCGGCCGAGGCGGTGGCGGGCCGCAAGGCCGCCCGGGTGCGCCTGCTGGCCGTGCGTTGGCTCGCCGCGCACCCACGCCTGCGCGGCCCGGTGCGCTTCGACCTGCTGGCGGTCAGCCGCGACCTGATACCGGGCGTGCCCGAGGCCATGCGCGTCGAGCACCGGCGCGGGGCGTTCTGATGGCCTTGGCGCGCGCCCTCGCCGTCGCCGTCATCGGGGTCGAGGGCCACCTGGTGGAGGTGGAGGCGCACCTGTCCGGTGGGCTGCCCGGCCTCACCCTGATCGGGCTGCCCGACGCGGCGCTCGCCGAGGCCCGCGACCGCATCCGCGCCGCGGTCCTCAACTCCGGGCAGAAATGGCCCGACCAGCGGATCACCGTCGGGCTGTTCCCAGCGACCCTGCCCAAGTCGGGCAGCTCCTTCGATCTGGCCATGGCGCTCGCGATCCTCGCCGCCGCGGGCGTGGTCCCACGGGTCGCCCCCCAACAGCGCGTGATGCTCGGCGAGCTCGCGCTGGACGGCCGGGTCCGCCCGGTGCGCGGCGTGCTGCCGGCCGTGCTGGCGGCCGTGGACGCGGGTGTGAGCCGGGTGGTGGTTCCGGTGCGCAACGCCGCCGAGGCGGCGCTCGTCCCCGCCTCCGAGGTAGAGCCGGTCCCGGACCTGCGCAGCGCGATCGGCCTGTTGCGCGGCGAGTACGAGCCGGAGCCGGCCACGGCGGTGGGGAGCGGGCTCGTGGCTCTGGCGGCGGACCTGCCCGGTCGGATCCGCGGATCCGGCGGCCATCCCGGGCTTCGCCGATCCGGCGGGAACCCCGGCCAGCCGCCGGGCGACGCGGATCTCGATCTCGCCGACGTCGCCGGGCAAAGCCGCGGCCGGCTCGCCGTCGAGGTCGCCGCCGCCGGCGGCCATCACCTGTACATGCAGGGGCCGCCCGGCGGGGGAAAGACGATGCTGGCCGAGCGGATGCCGGGCCTGCTGCCTGATCTGGACCTCGAGGCGGCCATCGAGGTGACGGCCGTGCACTCGGTGGCCGGCGTGCTGCCCGCAGGCACACCGCTGATCAGCCGTCCGCCGTACCGCGGCCCGCATCACAGCGCGACGCCGGCCGCGCTGATCGGTGCCGGCACCACCGTGATCCGCCCCGGACTCGCGTGCCAGGCACACCGGGGGATCTTGTTCTTGGATGAGGCTCCCGAGTTCGCGCGGCCGGCGCTCGACGCGCTGCGCCAGCCGCTGGAGAGCGGCGTGATCGAGATCTCCAGAGCCCGGATGACCACCCGTTTCCCCGCTCGGTTCCTCTTGGTGCTGGCGGCGAACCCATGCCCGTGCGCCAAGGCCCGCACCAGGGGCGAGAACGCCTGCGAGTGCCCCAGCGCGGTCCGGCGCCGTTACCAGGCCCGGCTGTCCGGCCCGCTGCTCGACCGCATCGACCTGCAGATCGAGCTCGGCGCGCCCAGCCGCGCCGAGCTGCGGGCGGACGCGGGCTCCGCCGAGTCCACCGCGGTCGTCGCCGAGCGGGTCACGAGCGCGCGGGCGGCCATGGCCACCCGGTTGCGGGCCACCCCGTGGCGGACGAACGCGGAGGTGCCCGGTGCCATGTTGCGGCGGGACTGGCCGCTGCCGCCGTCGGTCACCTTCGCCGCCGACCGGGCCTACGAGACCGGGTCGCTCACCGCCCGCGGTCTCGACCGGGTGCTGCGGGTCGCCTGGACGCTGGCCGACCTGCGCGGCCTGGACCGGCCGGGCGCAACCGAGCTCGGCCTCGCATTGAGCCTGCGGATCCCCGGGCGGGACGCGTGAACGCGCCGACCGGCCCGCCCGGCGACGAGGAATCGCCGGACCGGCTCGCGCGGGCGGCGCTGTCGCACCTCGTCGGGTACGGCAACGCGAGACTCGCGGGCCTGTTGCGCACGGTCGGCCCCACCGAGGCGTGGGCCCGGATCCGCGCCGAGCATCCGGACATCGAGCCGCGCCGTGACCTGGACCGGCTGCATGAGCTCGGCGGGTGGCTGATCTGCCCCGGCGATCCAGGTTGGCCAGCAGGTCTGGACGGCCTGGACCGGGTGGTGGGGCGTGGCGAGCGGGAGTACGGCATGCCGCTGGCCCTCTGGGTCCTCGGCGCTGCCGGCGCGCCGCGCGCGAGCCTCACGGACGTCGACCGGCGCGGTGTCGCGGTCGTCGGCAGCCGGGCGGCCACCGCCTATGGGCAGCACGTCGCGAGCGAGCTGTCGTACACGCTGGCCGAGCGGGAATGGACGGTCGTCTCGGGTGCGGCGTTCGGGATCGACGCCGCCGCGCACCGCGGCGCCCTGGCCGGCGGCGGGACGACGGTGGCCGTGCTCGCCTGCGGTGTCGACGTCCCCTACCCGGCCGCGCACGCGCGGCTACTCGACGACATCCGCGGCAGCGGCCTGCTGGTCAGCGAGGTGCCGCCAGGCAGCCCGCCGCTGCGTCGGCGCTTCCTCATCCGGAACCGGCTCATCGCCGCGCTCACCAGAGGCACGGTGCTGGTGGAAGCGGGACTGCGCAGCGGCGCGCTCAGCACGGCGCGGCATGCCCGCCGGCTGGGCCGCGGGCTCATGGTCGTGCCCGGCCCGGTGACCAGCGCGATGTCGGCCGGCTGCCATCGGCTGCTGCGTGACCACCGCGAGGAATGCGCGCTGGTCGCAGATGCGCGCGACATCGAGGAGGAGATCGGGCCGGTAGGTCTCGACGGCGGTCCCGCGAGTGCCTCCACCAGCCCGCGCGACGACCTGCCCGCCGTGGTGCGCGCTCTGCTGGAGGCCCTGCCGTCGCGCGGTGTCGCCGGCGTCGCGGTGCTGGCGCGGCGGATCGGCAGGGAGCCCCGCGACGTGCTCGCCATGCTCGGCCCGCTCCAGGTGGAAGGCCTCGTCGAGTCCGGGCCGGACGGCTACCGGCTGACCGCGCTCGGCCGTGGTCCGGCCCAGCCCCGGCCGGACCCGCTCCGGCTCGCTGTGGGCCCCCCGACGGCGCCAGACCCGACTGGCTCGACCCCGACTGGCTCGACCTTGGCCGGCTCGACCTTGGCCGGAAAGTCGCACGTCGGCACCCCCCATGCCGCCGTGGAGGATGACGCCTTGTTCCCGACGCGGGAGGTTCACCCATGACCCCGAACAGCCAGCTCGCCGGCCTGCGCGCCGCCCTGCGGCTCGTCCAGCGCGACCTCGACAGCCATCCCGGCGACGGCCCGGCGATCGGCGCCGACGACACGACCCGTGACGTCGACCTGGTCGGTGACGGTGACGGTGACGGCGCGGGCGAGGCCGCGGGACGCCTGGTCACCGGGAGCGGCCGGTTCCAGTTGGTCGGCACCGAGCAGGGGTTCTTCGTGGCCCTGCCTGACGGGCGGTTCTGGCCGGCGGGTGCCGGGCCGCTGCCGCTTGGCGCGGAGGGCGCGGAGGCGGTCGTGGCCGTCGCCGTGGGTGTGCAGGAATGCTTCACGGAGATCCTCTGGCACGCCTGGCCGCGCTGCCCGCGGCACGCCGCGACGCTACGTGCCGAAGCCGGGGACGAGGTCCCAGCCGGTGAGGTGACCTGGCGCTGCTACGAGGACGGGAGCCACGACGTCGCCCCCGTCGGCCGCCTGGCGATCGCCGTCCCACGTTCGTCCGGAGCTCCCGGTCCGGCCCTTGCGGCCGCGTCCCCTGCCACGCATCCGCTTCCCGAGACGGACAACTGACCGTCGGCCGGCGGCCGACGTCGTTTACCGCCATCTCGCGTCGCGCCAGGCCACGTCACGACGTCGTGTACCGGGCGCGGCGGACGAAGGCACGATCGGGGTGGCGTGACGTGACCACCTCGAGGTGATGAAGTGGCGACATGCGAGCAGCTGGGGCGTCTGGACCGGACGGCGCCGGGGAACCGGGCTGGGACCGCGCCGTGGCCGCCTTCGCGGACCACCTGGTCGCGGAGCTGAACCGCTCGCCGCGAACTGTGCGCGCCTATCGGGCTGATCTCGCCAGCCTGCGGGCCCACGCGATCAGGATGGGGCGACCGGAGCTCACGGCCCTCGACCTGGCGATGCTGCGTGGCTGGCTCGCGGACCTGCGCGCGGACGGCGCCGCGCCGGCGACGCTCGCGCGCAGATCGTCGGTCGCCCGGGCGTTCAGCGCCTTCGCCACGCGGCGTGGTCACCTGCCGGAGGACGTCGCGGCCCGGCTGGCGAGCGTGCGCGCGCCGAGGCGGATCCCGCGGGTGCTCACCGTGGAGCAGGCGCGCACCCTGCTCGAGGGCCCGCCGCCAGGTACCCCCGGGAGGCCGGCGATTCGGGAAGCCGGCGATCCGGGAGATCCGCTGGCCGGTGCGCTGCGGTTGCGCGACGACCTGGTGCTCGAACTGCTCTACGCCACGGGCGTGCGCGTGTCCGAGCTGTGCGGGCTCGATCTCGACGACGTCGACCATGAACGGCGCCTGCTGCGGGTCACCGGCAAGGGCGACCGGCAGCGCGCCGTTCCCTATGGCCTACCGGCGGCCCGCGCACTTGCCGCCTGGCTGCGCGGCGGGCGGTCCGAGCTCGTGCGGCACTCCCAACGGCCCTCCCGGCGGCCCTCGCAGCACGGTGCCGCGGATGCGGGAACCGCCGACCCGGCGGAGGCCCGCGGACCTTCCGGCCCCCCCGAGACCCGGGAAACCGAAGCCCGAAGGACCCCGGGAGCCACGGCGACGGCGGCCCACGCGCTGCTACTCGGCGCCCGCGGTGGGCGGCTGGACCCCCGGGCCGTGCGGCGGATCCTGGCCGCTCGGCTCGCCTCCACAGGTGGCCCCGATGGCGTCAGCCCCCACGGGCTGCGCCACTCGGCGGCCACCCACCTGCTCGACGGCGGCGCCGACCTGCGCTCGGTGCAGGAGCTACTTGGCCACGCGAGCCTCGCGACCACGCAGATCTACACCCACGTCACCCCGGAGCGCCTGCGAGCCGCCTTCCAACAGGCCCATCCGCGCGCCTAAAGCCGGACCGCCAAGGTCAAGCCCGTTGCGTGATCGCCGGCTGCGCCCTCGGGTGGTTGTGGAACGGCGGCAGTTACGACCACCAGAGGGTCGAAACCACGATCATGCCCGCGGCGGGCGGGCCAATCTTGCCTGGGGCGGCGCTGGATCTTGGCGGGATGCCTGCGCCGTGAACGCTTGGCCGTGAACGGCTGGGCATGAGCGCTTGGTCGTGAACGGCTGGGCGCGAGCGCTTGGTCGTGAACGGCTGGGCGCGAGCACCAGGCCCTGGCCGCTTACCGTCGGCCGGCTCGGGCCGTCGGATCGGTGCGGGGGGCCGGCCTGGCCAGGGGAAGCAGCCGGGGCGGGTCGGGAAGCAGCAACGTCAACGGGCTCAGGTAGACGTCGGCGCGCAGCAGGCCCCAGTGCAGGCAGGCGTCCTGAACGCAGCCAGGATGCCCCGCGGCCAGCCGGCCGAGGGGTGTACCGGCCGCTACCCGCTGGCCGGCGCTGACGAGTACGGTCAGCGGCTCGTACGTGGTCCGCAGCCCGCCGTGGGTAACCGCGACGACCCCTCGGCCCGCGAGGACGCCCGCGTAGCTGACGACCCCGTCGCCCGCGGCGCGCACCGTCGCGCCGACCCGGGCGTGCAGGTCGATGCCGCGGTGCCCGACGCCATAAGGAGTGGCCGGCGGCTGGAACGGCCGGACAACCGCCAACGGACCGTCCAGCGGCGGTCGCCAGCTGGCCGGAGTGGCCCGGGTGGCCGGAGCGATCGGCACGGCGCCCTCCTCCGTACCTTCCTGCGGGACCAGGCCCGAGGAGGGAGAAGTGCCACCGGAGATCGGGCCGACGGTGGGCTCCCCGTCTGGCCGCGGAGCTGCGCCGGTGTGCGACGGTGCCAGGTCGCCGGAGCTCGGGGAGATGACGGTGTCGCGCCAGGCCGCCGCCTGGAGCCTCGCGGCGGCGGGTGTCGGCTGTGCCAAGGGTGCCGTTTGGGCCAAGGGTGCTGTTTGGGCCGTGGACGCCGGTTGGGCCATGGGTGCTGTTTGGGCCATGGGCGCCGGTTGGGTCGTGGTCAACGGCTGGGCCGCGGACGGGGGCTGGGCCGTGGTGGTCTGGCCGGTGGTGACGGGGTGAGACCAGCCGCCGAGCGCGAGAACGGCGGCCAGGAAGGCGGCGGCGACGAGTGGCGGAATGCGCGGGTCGTGGCTCGGGGCTGGGGCCATGGGCACTCCTACGGCTGGGCGACGGTCCTCTACGGCTGGGCGGCGGCCCTCGGAGCGACCGGGGGCGGGAGGCGCGGTGTGGAGGACCGGACCCCGCCCCCGGCCGCCGTGCGCCGGCCCGGGGGCGTCGTCGGCCGGCCCGGCACACGATGGGCGCCGGGAACGCGGCGCGCCAGCGCGAGCCGGGCGTCTGTGGATAAGCCGGATCCTGTGGGTAACCGCCGCATGTTTGGCGTCCGGACGTCCAGTCGAGGATCTCCATGGGCGGATCGACCCGCATCTCAGCCCACTTGGCGCCCACAGGCATGGCGGCCGAGCGGGCTCTCGGCCCGGCCGAGTATCATCAGCGATGGAGTTCCGCAAGGAGCTCACTTCGCACGCCTGCTCCTGGCGGGCGCGGCAGGCCATGGTCGTCCTGTCGATGTCGTGTCTCGATGTCGTCGGTCGATTGCCGACGGTCTACTCGCGCCCATCGCCGCCCGGCCCGTTGGCCGGGCCGGCCAGGAGGGCTCCCTCGGTCCGTCGCCTTGCGACGGTAGGGGCCTATCGGGCGTCAGGGGGCCGCCGGCACCAGCCGCGGCCGACAACCGAGACGATCCGGCCCCGTGGGCCGGATGGGAAGGAGCGGCGGTCATGGCCGTCGTCACTATGAGGCAGCTGCTTGAGAGCGGCGTGCACTTTGGGCACCAGACCAAGCGCTGGAACCCGAAGATGAAGCGCTACATCCTCACCGAGCGCAATGGCATCTACATCATCGACCTGCAGCAGACGCTGTCCTACATCGACCGCGCCTATGACTTCGTCAAGGAGACGGTCGCGCACGGCGGAACGGTGCTGTTCATCGGCACCAAGAAGCAGGCGCAGGAGGCGGTCGAGGAGCAGGCTCGCCGAGTCGGGATGCCGTACGTCAAGGAGCGTTGGCTCGGCGGCATGCTGACCAACTTCTCCACGGTCTACAAGCGCCTGCAGCGGCTCAAGGAGCTCGAGGAGATCGAGCTGACCGGCGGCACCGAGGTGCGCACGAAGAAGGAGCAGCTCGTGCTGAGCCGGGAGAAGGCGAAGCTCGAGCGCACCCTCGGCGGCATCCGGGACATGGCCCGTGTGCCCAGCGCGGTCTGGATCGTCGACACCAAGAAGGAGCACATCGCCGTCGGGGAGGCGCGCAAGCTCAACATCCCCGTCGTCGCGATCCTGGACACCAACTGCGACCCGGACGAGGTCGACTACCCGATCCCGGGCAACGACGACGCGATCCGCAGCGCCGCGCTGCTCACCCGGGTGGTCGCGGACGCGGTCGGAGCCGGCCTGATGGCCCGCGCCGGCGCGAGCGCGACCGACGCCAAGCCCGAGCAGCTCGCGACCGACGAGCCGCTGACCGAGTGGGAGCAGGAGGTTCTGCGCCGCGACGCCGAGGTTCCGGCTGAGGCGCCGGCCGAGGCTCCGGTCGAGGCATCGGCTGAGGTCCCGGCCGAGGTTCCGGCCGAGGCCGTCCAGGACACCGTCGGCTCCTCCGTCTGAGACTGGCGCGGGCGGCGTTTCGCTCGCGGGCGGGCTCTCCGGTCCCTGTCTGATCGGCAATGCCGATCAGACAGGGACCGACCTACGCGGTCAGCGGACCCGACTCCGCGGGCACTCGGGGGCACTTTCCTTTTCCGGTCGGTTGGCCGTTTCCGTGGCCTATCAGCCCCAGCAGGAACCGGGGCGGCAGGTCCGACCACCAGCCATACGCTCCGCCGTGGACGCGCGCGGTGCGCGGTGTTTCAGGACGGGCACGCCAGTTCGTCGCGGGCCGGGGGAGGGCGTGGCGCCCCGCGCAGGCTCGTTTGGGCTGGCCTTGCCCGCCCAACGACGATGCCGGCCGTGGTAGCTGCCCCGGCCGCGGTCATCTACCTGAACCGCAATCAGTGCAGGAGGGCGCGAAGCGCCCGACGACGGGTGCACAGGCGCCCGTCACACCCAGAACGGGACGAAAGACGATGGCACAGATCACTGCCGGCGAAATCCGCAAGCTCCGCGAGGTAACCGGCGCCGGGATGAGCGACGTCAAGAAGGCGCTCGTCGACCACGACGGCGACTTCGAGAAGGCGAAGGCCTGGCTGCGCGAGAAAGGCCTCGCGGGCGTCGCCAAGCGGTCCGGCCGCTCGACGGCCAACGGCCTGGTCGACTCCTACCTGCACCGCACCGACCCGCAGCTCCCGCCGACCATCGGGGTGCTCGTCGAGCTGCGCTGCGAGACGGACTTCGTGGCCAAGACCGATCAGTTCCAGCAGCTTGCCCGCGACATCGCGCAGCACATCGCGGCCGCCGACCCGCTGTACGTGACCGCGGACGCGATCCCGAACGAGGTCCTCGAGCAGGAGCGGCGGATCTACGAGACCGCCGCCCGCGAGGAGGGCAAGCCGGAGCCCGCGATCGCCAAGATCGTCGAGGGCAAGCTGAACGGCTACCGGAAGAGCGTGGCGCTCCTCGACCAGCCGTGGGTGAAGGACAACAAGACCAGCATCGGCGCGCTCGTCGAGGAGGCCGGCGCCTCCCTCGGCGAGAAGATCGAGATCGGGCGCTTCGCCCGCTTCAACATCCGCCAGGCATAGGACGGACGAGGCGGTCGCGTGACAGACGCTCCGCGCCCGATCGGGCTGGCTCCGGGTCAGTGCCAGAGCCGGGTTGATCCTCGCAAGGGCATGGGGCCGGTCTGAGGTTGAGGCGCCCCTCACCGGTGGGCCGCCGATCTGGCGGCTCACCGGGTCCGACCGCGTCGCCAGTCGCGCGCGGTGTCTGGTGCGCCAATCCCGCTGGAGTGGACGGGGCGACCTGCCGCTGGTGGGACCGGGCCGCCGATGACGGCCCTGGATGGGGCAGACTGGCAGTCAGACGACCTCCGGCCGAACATCCCGGCCGCTGGCGCGGCCAAAGGAGGCGCGATGTCCCGAACGCGCACCTCCGGCGGCCCCTTTGGGGAGAGGGCCACCCGTGATCGATCAAGCCGAGGTGGCCACCGGGCCTGAGAGCACCGAGCCCAGGTGGCCGCGTGTCCTGCTCAAACTCTCCGGCGAGGCGTTCGCCGGCGGGGACCAGCTGGGCATCGACCCCGTGACCGTCTCGACGATCGCGCGGCAGGTCGCGCACGTGGCCCGATCGGGCATCGAGGTCGCGATCGTTGTCGGCGGGGGCAACATGTTCCGGGGCCAGGCGCTCGCCGAACGTGGGATGGACCGAGCCAGGGCCGACTACATGGGCATGCTCGGCACGGTCATCAACTGCCTCGCCCTGGCCGACTTCCTCGAGCGTGAGGGCGCCGTCACCCGAGTCCAGACGGCGATCGCCATGGGCCAGGTCGCGGAGCCCTATCTGCCGTTGCGCGCAATCCGGCACCTGGAGAAGGGCCGGGTCGTCATCTTCGGAGCCGGCCTGGGCGCCCCGTTCTTCTCGACCGACACCACCGCCGCGCAGCGGGCACTGGAGGTCAAGGCCCAGGCTGTGTTGAAGGCGACGAAGGTGGACGGTGTCTACGACGCCGACCCGCAGACCAACCCCGGCGCGGTGCGCTTCGACACGCTCACCTACGGGGAGGTTCTGAATCGTGGGCTGAAGGTCATGGACGCCACGGCGATCAGCCTCTGCATGGACAACGCCATGCCGATCGTCGTCTTCGACCTGCTGACCGAAGGGAACATCTCGCGAGCCGTGCGAGGTGAGAAGATCGGGACTCTGGTCAGTGTCGATGCCTACGGAACGGAAGGACAGCGGTGATCGACGACACACTCCTCGAGGCCGAGGAGAAGATGGACAAGGCCGTCTCGGTCGCCAAGGACGACTTCGCCAACATCCGGACGGGTCGCATCACGCCCGCCGTGTTCTCGAAGATCGTCGTTGACTACTACGGCGCGCCCACCCCCGTTCAGCAGCTGGCATCGTTCCACATCCCTGAGCCCCGCATGGTCATCATCACGCCGTATGACAAGTCGTCGGTGGGCGCCGTCGAGAAGGCGATCCGTGACTCCGACCTCGGTGTGAACCCGAGCAACGACGGCTCGATCATCCGGGTGGTCTTCCCCGAGCTCTCCGAGCAGCGCCGG
This sequence comes from Pseudofrankia saprophytica, assembly GCF_000235425.2. Lineage (NCBI taxonomy): Bacteria > Bacillati > Actinomycetota > Actinomycetes > Frankiales > Frankiaceae > Pseudofrankia > Pseudofrankia saprophytica. The sequence goes on along the minus strand of NZ_KI912267.1, from coordinate 128,360 downwards.
CGCGACCTGGTCAAGGTGGCCCGTGGCAAGGCCGAGGACGCCAAGATCAGCATCCGCAACGTGCGTCGGCATGCCAAGGAGGCACTGGACCGGATCGTCCGGGACGGGGAGGCCGGCGAGGACGACGGCCGCAGGGCGGAGAAGGACCTGGACGAAGCGACGCATCGCTATGTCGCCCAGATCGACGAGCTGCTCAAGACCAAGGAATCCGACCTCCTGTCGGTCTGAGCGCTTCCTGCCGGCTGAGCGGGCATCGGGCGACACCGCCCGATGCCTCCGATCCGCGCCGACGAATCCGAGGGAATGTTCCGCCACGGGCTCCCGGTGGCCCATGATGCCTGGCTGGGGGACCATCCCCCAGACCAACGACGCGAGGTCAGCGAAGGGGCGAGGTGAGCGAAGGTCTGCGCGCCACGGCGCCGGCCGACGGGCTGGGCCAGAAAGCCTCCCCCAGCTCGCTGCTCCGCGCCAGCGGGCCCGTCGGCGAGCCGATGGCGACCGATGGGTCCGTCGGTGAGCCGGCCGCGTCCCCCGCGGCGGACGACGCCGTCATGAGACCACCGGCCGCGGACGACCCTTCCCCCACGGACCACGACCCGTCCCCCGAGAACCAGGCGGGACGGACAGAGCGGGCCAGGCCGGCCGGACCGGGCGGGTCGGCCGACGAGCCGGCCCCGTCGTCCCGGCGGCGGATCAGGGCCGGCCGCAACCTGCGCGCGGCCATCGCCGTCGGCGTCCTGCTTGGCGCGCTGATCCTGGTACCGCTGTTCACCGTCAAGGCCGGGTTCATCGGCGTCGTCTGCGTCGCCGTCGCGATCGGAACCTTCGAGGTCGTGCGGGCGCTGCGGCTCGCGGGGCTGCGGCCGCCGCTGGCACCGCTCCTCGCCGGCGCCGTGGCGATGCCGATCGCCGCCTACGCCGGCGGTCCCGGCGCGCTGGTCGGCGCGCTCGCGCTCACCGTGCTGCTCGCCGTGGCGGTCCGTGCCCTGGGCGAGCCGGCGGGGCTGCCGGCCGACCTGGCCGCCACGATCTTCGCCGCTGTCTATGTCGGGTTCGCCGCCGGCTTCGCGGCGCTGCTGACCGCGCCCGCCGACGGCAGCTGGCGGGTGGTGGCCTTCCTCGGCACGGTCGTCGCGAGCGACATCGGCGGCTACACCGCCGGGGTGCTCTCCGGCGGGCGGCACAAGCTCGCCCCGACGGTCTCACCGGGCAAGTCCTGGGAGGGTTTCGCCGGCTCCGCGACCGCCTGCGTCGTCGTCGCGAGCGTGGTCGTCAGCTGGCCGCTGGGCGGCCACGTCTGGCAGGGGGTGATTCTCGGGCTTGCCGCCGTGTGCACCGCCACGGTCGGCGACCTCGGCGAGTCGCTGCTCAAACGGGACATCGGCATCAAGGACATGGGCAACCTCCTGCCCGGCCACGGTGGGATCATGGACAGGCTCGACTCACTGCTGTGCACCGCGCCGGTCGCCTGGCTGCTCATCACCGCCTTCCTACCCCCGGGCTAGCCTCCGCGGATCTCCTCCGGGAGCGGGCGCTGGGTCGGTTTGGCACACTGGCAGAGCTATGACAGTCACCAGAGCCGGAACTGACCAGCCCGCCGGGACCGATGGTCCAGCCGGGCAGTCGGTCGGCCTCACCCTCACACCTCGTCGGGTGAAGCCCCCACGGCACCTGGCGGACCTCTCCCGCGACGAGCGCCGCGCGGCGGCCGTCGAGCTCGGTCAGCCGGCCTTCCGGGCCGACCAGCTCGCCCGGCACTACTTCGCCCGGCTCGCCGCTCCCGGCGACACCGCCGGCATGACCGACCTGCCGACCGCCGCCCGCGACGTGCTGGCCGACGCGCTGCTGCCGAGGCTGCTGACCGCCGGCAAGACGCTGACCTGCGACGACGGCGCGACCCGCAAGACCGCGTGGCGCACCGTCGACGGCGCGACGATCGAGTCGGTGCTGATGCGCTACCCGGACCGGTCGACCGTGTGCGTCTCCAGCCAGGCCGGCTGCGGGATGGGCTGCCCGTTCTGCGCGACCGGTCAGGGCGGGCTCACGCGCAACCTGACGGTCGCCGAGATCGTCGAACAGGTCGTGGACGCCGCCAGGGTGCTTCGCCGCGGCGAACTGCCCGGCGCCGACGGGCAGCCCGGTCAGGCGGAACGCGAGACTGCCTCAGCGCCGGGTTCCGGGAGGCCGCGGGACCGGCTGTCCAACGTCGTGTTCATGGGCATGGGCGAGCCGCTCGCGAACTACCGGGCCCTGGTCACCGCGCTGCGCCGGATCAGCGACCCGGCTCCGGACGGCCTGGGGATCTCCGCCCGCGCCCTCACCGTCTCCACGGTCGGCCTCGTCCCGGCGATCGGCCGGCTCGCCCGCGAGGGGCTGCCGGTGCGGCTCGCGGTCTCCCTGCACGCTCCCGACGACGAGCTGCGCGACACCCTCGTCCCGATCAACACTCGCTGGAAGGTGGCCGAGGTGCTCGACGCCGCCTGGGAGTACGCGTCGCTGACGGGACGGCGGGTGAGCATCGAGTACGCCCTCATCGGCGGGGTCAACGACCAGCCCGAGCGGGCCGATCTGCTCGCCAGGCGCCTGGCCGGGCGACCCGCGCACGTCAACCTGATCCCGCTCAACCCGACCCGGGGATCGAGCTGGCACGCCAGCGCCGGGTCGGCCGAGCGGGAGTTCGTCGCCCGGCTGCGCGCCCGCGGGATCACCACGACCGTCCGCGACACCCGCGGCCGCGAGATCGCGGCCGCCTGCGGCCAGCTCGCCGCCGACGACACCGACGACACCGCGGGTCCCCGCCGGGCGGACCGCGCCGGCGAGGTCACCCTGGGCGTCACCGACAACCTGGAGGGCGTCCCGGGCCTCGGCGACGCCGACGTGGGCCGTGGCCTTCGATAACCCGCCCGCCAGGGGCGGCGGCGCGGGTCGCGGTGGTGCCACCGGTCGCGGCGGTGCCGCGGGCCGTGGCGGGAGCGCCGCCGCCGGCAGGCCCGTCGCCGGCCGGGGCGGCGGCGATGTCTCGGCCCGCCGGGTCCCGGCGCGCTCCTCCACCGGCCGCGGCCTGGCCAGCCGGCTCGAGTCCGGCGGGCGCGACGCCACTCCCGGCCGCGGGCACCGCGCCTCGGGGCCGCGCCGCGCGCGGGTGGCCGGCCGGGGCGGCCCGCGCGCGGGTACGTCCAGGAGCACGACGCTGGTTCCGATCGCCGCCGCCGGCATCGTGCTCCTGATGCTGCTCTGGTACGCGCTCGCGCACGACCCGTCGCGGTCGTCGGGCGAGCCGGGGGCGAACATCGCCGCCGCGGCGCGGGCGGGCCTTCCCGACGGCGGCGCGGGGGCGGCCACCGACGGGAGCGGCGGGGGAGACGGCGCGAGCGTCGTCGTGGCCTCGCCCGCTCCGAGCGGCTGCAAGACCGGCAAGACGCTGCCGGCGGGCGTGACCGCCGAGACCGTCACCGTCGGCTCGGCGAAGCGGAGCTACCTGCTCGCCGTCCCACCCGCCGCCGCGGGCGACAACCAGCCTCGGCCGGTGATCCTCAACTTCCACGGCGACGGTCAGGCACCCACCGACCTGGAGGCCTACACCGGCCTGGCCGGCGAGGCGACGAAGCGTGGCTACGTCGTCGTCGTCCCGGCCGGGGTCGACAAGCGGTGGAACTTCATCCGGTCGAGCGCCGTCGGGCCGGATGACGTGGCGTTCGTCGCCGCGCTGCTGAACGACCTGCGCGGCCGCGGCTGCCTCGCCGACGACCGGGTCTTCGCCACCGGGTTCGGGGACGGCGCCGACATGGCGGTGGCCGCGAGCTGCGCGCTGCCCGGGCGGATCGCCGCGATCGTCTCCGTGGCCGGCGCCACGGTGCCGGCGAGCTGCGTGAAGACCGTCACGAACCTGCTCGAGATCCACGGCGCGGCCGACCAGATCGCCCCCTGGGACGGGGGCGGTGCGCCGCGGGCGGCCCCGTTCACCGGTGTCACCGCGCAGCCGGTGCCCGACCGTCTCCGCCGCTACGCGCAGGCCGCCGGCTGTGGCGCGGAACCCAAGGACGAGGTATTGCCCGGGCTCGGCAAGCTGACCGCCTGGACCTGCGACGGGAAGCCCGATGTCGGCGCCCTGTCGGTCACCGGCGGCGGCCACACGTGGCCCCAGGCGCAGGCACGCCCCGAGCTCGGCCCGACCGCGACGTCGTTCAGCGCGACGGTGGTCAGCCTGCTCTACTTCCAGGCCCACCCGGTGGTCGGATCGGTCGTGTCGGCGGACTCCCCGGGCATCGCCGGCTCCCTGGGCAGCGCCCTCGCCGGCGGCTGAGCCTGGCTCCCGGTTCCACACGGGGCGGGCGCGGGGTGTCATGAACCGAACAGGGGTGAACCGAACAGGCCGTCGTCGAGCCAGGGACGAGCCTGCGACAATGGACGGGTGTCGCAGCCACGGGTCGTACGTGAGGTCGTTCTGCTCGGGTCGACGGGATCAATCGGGACCCAGGCGATCGACGTGGTCCAGCGCAACCCGGACGAGTTCCGGGTCGTCGCTCTGCTCGGCGGCGGGTCGCGCGTGGAACTGCTCGCGCGGCAGGCGCTCGACCTGGGCGTCGAGGTCGTCGGGGTGTCGGCGGCCTCGGCCGTGCAGGACCTGCAGCTCGCCTTCTACGCGGAGGCGGCGAAGCGCGGCTACCGCAAGGGCGAGTTCGTCGTCCCGAAGATCCTGGGCGGCCCCGAGGCCGCGCTCGAGATCGCCGCGTGGCCGTGTGACATCGTGCTCAACGGCATCACCGGCTCCGTGGGGCTCCCGTCCACCCTTGCCGCGCTGGCGGCCGGCCGCACGGTGGCGCTCGCGAACAAGGAGTCGCTCGTCGTCGGCGGTCCGCTGGTACTCGACGCCGTCGGCGATGACCCGGACCGCCTGGTCCCGGTGGACTCGGAGCATTCCGCGCTCGCGCAGTGCCTGCGCGGCGGGCGGCGACACGAGGTGCGCAAGCTGATCCTCACCGCCTCGGGCGGGCCGTTCCGCGGCAAGAAGCGCGCGGAGCTGGAGGCGGTCACGCTGGACCAGGCGCTCGCGCACCCGACCTGGGCGATGGGCCCCGTCATCACGATCAACTCGGCGACCCTGATGAACAAGGGCCTCGAGCTGATCGAGGCACAGCTGCTGTTCGGTATTCCGTACGACGACATCGATGTCGTCGTACACCCGCAGTCGCTGGTGCACTCGATGGTCGAGTTCTACGACGGCTCGACGCTGGCCCAGGTCTCACCGCCCGACATGCGGCTGCCGATCGCGCTGGCGCTCGGCTGGCCGGAGCGGGTTCCGGAGGCCCAGCGGCCGATGGACTGGACGACCGCGCAGACCCTCAACTTCTTCCCGCTGGACACCACCGCCTTCCCGGCGGTGGGGCTCGCGCGGGAGACGGGCAAGCGTGGCGGGACCGCGCCGGCGGTCTTCAACGCCGCCAACGAGGAGGCGGTCGCCGCCTTCATCGCGGGGCGGCTGCCGTTCGTCCGGATCGTCGACGTCGTCGCGGAGGTGCTCTCGGCGCACGAGGTGATCGCCAAGCCGACCCTCGACGAGGTCTTCGCCACCGAGCGTGAGGCCCGGGCCGCCGCGAACCGGCTGATCGACCAGACGGCCAACGAGGTGGTGTCGCGGTGATGATCCTTGGCATCGTCGCCTTCGCGGTGGCGCTGCTGGTGTCGGTCTGCCTGCACGAGGCGGGCCACTTCTTCACGGCCCGGCACTACGGGATGAAGGCCTCCCGGTTCTTCGTCGGCTTCGGCCCGACCGTGTGGTCGAGCAAGCGCGGCGAAACGGAGTACGGCGTCAAGCTGGTCCCCGCCGGCGGGTTCGTGAAGATCGAGGGGATGACCCCCCTCGAGGAGATCGACCCGAACGACGTACCGCGGGCGTTCTACAACAAGCCGGCCCGGGCTCGGTTCGTGGTGATGTCCGCCGGCTCGGTGGTGCACTTCATCATCGCCATCGTGCTGATCTACACCGTCCTGATCGCGCTCGGCACGCCGAAGGTGAGCGAGAACAAGATCGGCGCGACCAGCTGCGTGTCGACCAGTACCCAGTGCTCGGGCCCCGGCCCGGCGGCCGCGGCCGGCATGGAGGTCGGCGACCGGGTGCTGTCCTTCGACGGCGTGCGGGTCACGACCTGGAAGCAGTTCACCCAGCTCGTGCGTGACCACGGCGCGGGCGCCGCGACCGTCGTCGTCGACCGGGACGGCAAGCAGGTCACGCTGCGCCCGGATCTCGTGCAGGTGCTGCGCGACCGGCAGACCGGCGCCGAGGGGTCCGACCCGGTCGGGGCCATCGGGGTGAAGCCGGGCACGGACTCCGAGCGCTACGGTCCGATCGCGGCGATCCCGCGCACCGGCGAGGTCATCTGGTCTGGCTTCACCGGGATGTACGACACGCTGACCCATCGTCTCGATGACCTGGGCAACCTGTTCAGCGACAACCGTGACCCCGCCGGATTCGTCAGCGTCGTGGGCGCCGCCCGCATCGGCGGTGATGTCGTCGCCGCGCCGGGCAGCTCCTGGCCGGACCGGATCCGCGACTTCCTGGTCCTGGTGGCGGCGATCAACCTCGCCGTCGGGATCTTCAACCTGCTGCCGCTGCTGCCGCTCGACGGCGGCCACATCGCCGTCCTGGCATTCGAGCAGGCACGGCATGGGGTGCGCCGACTGCGTGGCTACCGTGGCCCCGTGAAACGGGTGGACTTCGCCAAGCTGTTACCAGCCACGTACGCGACGGTCGTCGTGTTGCTCGGGTTCAGCCTGCTCATCCTGTCCGCCGACATCGTCAACCCGATCCGTCTGCAGTGACCCGCGAGGCGCGCCGCTCCGGGCATCGGTCTGCCGTGCGCCCAATCGCATCCATATCCCAGTGAGGACAAAGTGACCGTTACTCTGGGCATGCCACAGGCTCCGGCCCGTCCGCTCGGCAAACGTCGGGTGAGCCGGCAGATCAAGGTTGGCAGCGTCCTGGTCGGCGGCGACGCGCCGGTCTCGGTGCAGTCGATGTGCACGACGCTGACCGCCGACGTGAACGCGACGCTGCAGCAGATCGCGGAGCTCACCGCCTCGGGCTGCCAGATCGTCCGGGTCGCCGTGCCAAGCCAGGACGACGCCGACGCGCTCGCCGCGATCGCCCGCAAGTCGCCGATCCCGGTGATCGCCGACATCCACTTCCAGCCGAAGTACGTCTTCGCCGCGATCGACGCGGGCTGCGCGGCCGTCCGGGTGAACCCGGGCAACATCAAGGCGTTCGACGACAAGATCGGCGAGATTGCCCGCCGGGCTGGTGCGGCCGGCATCCCGATCCGCATCGGCGTCAACGCCGGTTCGCTCGACAAGCGGCTGCTCGCCAAGTACGGCAAGGCGACGCCGGAGGCGCTGACCGAGTCGGCGCTGTGGGAGTGCTCGCTGTTCGAGGAGCACGACTTCCGGGACATCAAGATCTCGGTCAAGCACCACGACCCGGTCGTCATGATCGCGGCCTACCGGATGTTGGCGGAGCGCTGCGACTACCCGCTGCACCTGGGGGTCACCGAGGCCGGCCCGCAGTTCCAGGGCACGATCAAGTCGGCCGTCGCGTTCGGAGCACTGCTCGCCGAGGGCATCGGCGACACCCTGCGAGTGTCGCTGTCGGCCCCGCCGGTCGAGGAGGTCAAGGTCGGCACGGCGATCCTCGAGTCGCTTGGCCTACGCGACCGCCGGCTCGAGATCGTCTCCTGCCCGTCCTGCGGGCGCGCCCAGGTCGACGTCTACACGCTGGCCAACCAGGTCGCCGCCGGTCTGGAGGGCATGGAGGTCCCGCTGCGCGTAGCCGTCATGGGCTGCGTCGTCAACGGCCCCGGCGAGGCCCGCGAGGCCGACCTCGGTGTCGCCTCCGGCAACGGCAAGGGCCAGATCTTCGTCCGCGGCGAGGTCGTCAAGACCGTGCCCGAGGCGCAGATCGTCGAGACGCTGATCGAAGAGGCCATGCGTCTCGCCGAGGAGATGGAGACCGCGGGCGTCGCCTCCGGCGAACCCTCCGTCTCCGTCGCCTAGCCGCGGATCATGATGCTGGATGGGTCTGCCACTACGGTCTAGCCCGGTCCGGCTGCTCGACGACCGCGACCTGCCCGCGGTCCGTCAGCTGCTGGCCCGGGACCCGGTCACCGACGTGTTCGTCGCGTCCCGGGTGGAGGCCTGTGGGCTCGACCCGTGGCGGCTGGGCGCGGAGGTCTGGGGACACGTCGTCGACGGCAGGATCGCCGCGCTGTGCTATTCGGGCGCGAACCTGTGGCCGGTCGGTGCCGGTGCCGCGTCCGTTCGGCTGTTCGCCGAACGGGCCCGCCGGTCCGGCCGGCGCTGCTCGTCGATCGTCGGCGAGGCTGGCGCGGTGGCCGAGCTGTGGGGTCACCTGGAGCCTTTCTGGGGGCCGGCTCGCGAGGTGCGGGGCGAGCAGCCGTTACTGGTGATCGAAGGGTCGCCGCTGGTCGCCCCCGACCCGTGCGTTCGGCTGGTACGCCCGGACGAGCTGGACATCCTGATGCCGGCAAGCATCGCGATGTTCACCGAGGAGATCGGCGTGTCGCCGATCCTCGCTGACGGCGGCGCGCTCTACCGCGCCCGCGTCGCGGAGTTCGTCGGGCAGCGCCGCTCGTTCGCGCGGATCGAGGACGGGCAGGTGCTGTTCAAGGCCGAGATCGGCGCGATCGCCGGCGGGGTGAGCCAGGTGCAGGGCGTCTGGGTCGCGCCGCGGCTGCGCGGCCGCGGGCTCGGCGCCGCCGGCACGGCGAGCGTCGTGGCGCTGGCGCAGGCGATGTACGCGCCGGTCGTCAGCCTGTACGTCAACGACTTCAACCTGCCCGCCCGCCGCGCCTACGAGCGGGTGGGCTTCAGCCGCGTCGGCACCTTCGCGTCGATCCTGTTTTAGATCTTCGCTCCCCGCTGGGGGCCTCTCAACTCTATTCTCGATAAAGCCCATCGAGAAAACGGAAAGTTTGTTACTCGTCCGTGTTGCGGATGCAACAAGGTGTTGGTCATGGTGTGCCCGGTCTGGCATGCTGTCGTTCCCGACAAGTCCGATCGACTTGCCTGTAGCGTTGCGGTGTGTACGTCCGGGGAGGACCAGATATGAAGCCGAGTAGGCTGTGGCGCAGTGCGCCCTTGATCGCTGCTGGTGCGGCGCTCGCGCTGGCGGTGACCGCCTGCGGCGGTGACTCCGGGGGAAGCGACGACGCTGGGGCGAGTGCCAGTGCGGGAGCCGGCGCGGGAGCCAACGCGGGCCAGTCGGTCGCGATCGTGGGGTATTCGGTTCCGAAGCCGGCCTACGACGAGCTGCAGGACGCGTTCGTCAAGACGGACGCGGGCAAGGGTGTGAAGTTCTCGGAGACCTTCGGGGCGAGCGGCACCGTGAGCAAGTCGGTGGCCAGCGGCCAGAAGGCCGACTTCGTGACCTTTTCTCTCGACCCGGACATGACTCGCCTGGTGCCGAAGTTCGTGGCCGAGGACTGGAACGCGGACAGCACGAAGGGTCAGATCTCGAACTCGGTCGTGGTGATCGCGGTGCGCAAGGGGAACCCGCTGCACATCACCGGCTGGGATGACCTGATCAAGCCAGGCGTGAAGATCGTCACGCCGGACCCGGCCTCGTCCGGCTCGGCGAAGTGGAACATCCTCGCGGCCTACACCCACACCCTGGCCGAGGGCGGCACGGACGCGCAGGCCCAGGAGTACCTGACGTCCTTCTTCAAGAACGTGGTGAGCAAGCCCGCGAGCGGCGCGGAGGCCACCACCACGTTCACCCAGGGCACCGGCGACGTGCTGCTCTCCTACGAGAACGAGGCCATCGGCGCCCGGCAGAAGGGTGTCGACCTCGACTACGTCATCCCCAAGGAAACCTTCCTGATCGAGAACCCGGCCGCGGTGACCGTGTCCGCCTCGCCGGCGGCCAAGGCGTTCCTGGCATACGCCAAGAGTGACGAGGGCCAGGCGATCTTCGCCAGCCACGGCTTCCGCCCGACGGACAAGAACGCGACCATCGGCACCGTCGAGGGCGCGAACGATCCCTCCAAGCCGTTCCCGACCATCGAGAAGCTGACCACCATCACGGACCTCGGTGGCTGGAGCAAGGTCAACAAGGAGTTCTTCGACGCCGACAACGGCATCGTGACGAAGATCGAGAACGCCACCGGATGAGCACTGTGGTGGAGCCGGCGACGGCGGCTTCACCGGCTCGTTCCCGGGCCGCGCGGGACGCCTCTGGCGCCGCGCGGCTCGGGCCCGGGTCGGGGCTTGGGCTGGGCGTGGCGGTCCTGTGGCTGAGCCTGCTGGTGCTGATCCCCTTGGCGGCGGTCGTCGCGCGGGGGTTCACCGGTGGGTGGTCCGGCTTCTGGGACAACATCACCGACCCCAGTGCCGTGAGAGCGCTGCGCCTGACGGTGGTCAGCTCACTGCTGGTGGCCGCGATCAATGCCGTGATGGGAACGCTGCTGGCCTGGGTGCTGGTGCGTGACCCCTTCCCCGGTCGGCGACTCGTCGACGTGATCATCGATATTCCGTTCGCGCTGCCGACCATCGTCGCCGGGCTGGTGCTGCTCGCCGTGTACGGCACCAACAGCCCGGTCGGCGTCCACCTGCTCGGCACCCAGCGGGCGATCGTGCTCGGGCTGCTCTTCGTGACGCTTCCGTTCGCGGTGCGGTCGGTCCAGCCGGTACTCATGGCGCTGGACACCGAGGTCGAACAGGCCGCCGCCTGCCTCGGCGCGTCGCCGTTCACGATCTTCCGACGGGTCGTGCTGCCGGTGCTGCTGCCGGCGATCGCGTCGGGGGCGACGCTGGCGTTCGCCCGGGCGATGGGCGAGTACGGCTCGGTGCTACTGATCTCCGGCGGCCTCAGCCGTACCAAGGTGTCCTCGATGTACGCCTACCAGAAGATCGAGAACTTCGACTTCCCCGCTGCCGCGGCGACCGCGACCGTCCTGCTGGCGGTCAGCCTGCTCGTGATCGTCGGCCTCGACCTGCTGCAGCGCGCGGCGGCCCGCCGTGGGTAACCGCCGTTCCACCCGCCTCGGGCTGCGCACCGTCGCGCTGCTCTACGTCGGGGTCCTGGTGCTGGTCCCGCTGGTGGTCGTGACCTGGAAGACGGTGAGCCCCGGGCCGGCGGCCTTCTGGTCGGCCATCAGCTCCGACCAGGCGGTGACCGCCTTCCGGCTGACCGCCGAGATCGCGCTCGCCTCGGTCGCGCTCAACGCCGTGTTCGGCGTGGGCCTCGGGCTGCTGATCACCCGCTACCGCTTCCCCGGGCGCCGGCTGCTGAGCGCGCTCGCCGACCTGCCGCTCTCGGTCTCGCCGATCGTGGTGGGCCTCGCGCTGGTGCTGGTCTACGGCCCGGTCGACGGCTGGTTCGGCAGCACCCTGCACAACGCCGGCATCGAGATCATCTTCTCGCTGCCCGGCATGATCCTCGCGACGACCTTCGTCTCGTTCCCGCTGGTCCTGCGCGAGGTGGTCCCCGTCCTCGCGGAGGAGGGCATCGAGCAGGAGCAGGCCGCCCGGGTGCTGGGCGCCAGCGCCTGGCAGCGCTTCCTGCGGATCACGCTGCCGATCATCCGGCCCGCGCTGCTGTACGGGATCGTGCTGAGCCTGGCCCGCTCGATCGGGGAGTACGGCGCCGTGCTGGTGGTGTCCGGCAACGTCAGCGGCGAGAACCAGACCCAGACCGTGCCGCTGCTGGTCGGTGAACGGGTCCAGCAGCTCGAACCAGGGGCCTTCCAGCTGGCGTTCCTGCTCATCGTCGTCACCGTGCTCGTCATCGTGCTCGTGTTCCTCCGCCGGCGCGAGAACGAGTCGAAGCACAGCGGGCCACCGGCCGTGGTGCCGGATGACCTCGCCCTTTCGGCCGACCCCGCGCCGGCCGCCCTCGCGCTGAACAACGTCGCGTCGAACGACGTCGAACTGGACAAAGGTGGGCTCAGGTGAGCATCGAGGTCAGCTCGGTCGGCAAGCGGTTCGGCAGCTTCGTCGCGCTCGACGACGTCGACCTGACCGTGGCGGACGGGCGGCTGACCGCGCTCCTGGGCCCCAGCGGCGGCGGCAAGTCCACCCTGCTGCGCATCATCGGCGGCCTCGAGCAGCCGGACTCGGGCACCGTCCGGATCAACGGCCAGGACGCCACCCGCCTCCCGCCGCAGCGCCGCAACGTCGGCTTCGTGTTCCAGCACTACGCGGCCTTCAAGCACCTGACGGTCTACCGCAACGTCGCCTTCGGCCTGGAGATCCGCAAGCGTCCCAAGGCCGAGATCCGCGCGCGGGTGCAGGAACTGCTGGCCCTGGTCCACCTGGAGCAGTTCGCCGACCGGCTGCCCGAGCAGCTCTCCGGCGGGCAGCGCCAGCGCATGGCCCTGGCCCGCGCCCTCGCGGTCGAGCCGACCGTGCTCCTGCTAGACGAGCCGTTCGGTGCCCTGGACGCCCAGGTCCGCAAGGAGCTGCGCGACTGGCTGAGGCGCCTGCACGACGAGGTGCACGTCACCACGATCTTCGTCACCCACGACCAGGAGGAGGCCCTCGAGGTCGCCGACGAGCTCGTGGTCATCAACCAGGGCCGCATCGAGCAGGTCGGCAGCCCCGCCGACGTCTACGACAAGCCCGCGAACGACTTCGTCATGGGCTTCCTCGGCCCCGTCACCCGTCTCGCCGGTCGGCTGGTCCGCCCGCACGACCTGGAGATCTTCACGTCCGACACCCCCGACACCACGTCCGCCGAGGTCGCCGGCCTGCAGCGCATCGGTTACGAGGTCCGGGCCACGCTGGACACCGGGGCCGAGCAGCCCTGGGCACAGCTCACCCGTGGGCAGGCCGAGGACCTCCAGCTCGCGCTCGGCCAGCGCGTCTGGGTCCGCGCCGCCCGTTGAAAGAGGCGCGGGCCGGGAGCCGGCAAGGCCCCGCCCACGCTCCCGGCGGCCCCCGCTGTGGGCGTGGTCGCGGGCGGAGCGGCAAGATGGAGTCATGCAGATCTCCGCGCGCGCCGACTACGCCCTGCGCGCACTGCTGACCCTGGCCGCCAGCGACGGCGGCCTGGTCAAGGGCGAAACGCTTGCCTTGGCGCAGGACCTGCCGCTGCGGTTCCTCGAGAACATCCTGACCGACCTGCGACGCAGCGGTCTGGTGAGCAGCCGGCGCGGAGCGGACGGTGGCTACCAGCTCGCCAGACCGGCCCACGAGATCGACGTGGCGACCGTGATCAGGGCCACCGACGGGCCGCTGGCCGGCGTGCGCGGGCGCCGGCCGGAAGAGGTGTCGTACGAGGGTGCGGCCAAGAACCTGCAGGACGTCTGGATCGCCGTCCGGGTGAGTCTGCGCCAGGTGCTGGAGGCGGTGACCCTGGCGGACATCGCGACCGGCGACCTGCCCGACATCGTCCGCGAGCGCGGCCGGGCGCCGGGCGCCTGGTCCAGGCGCTGAGGCCGGGCGGGGTCAGGACCGGCCCGGGAGGGCCTTGACCGCGGTCGCGGGAGCCAGGCCGGCGGTCAGCCGGGCGCGCTGGGCGCGCCCCGCCGCCTGCGCGAGCGCGTCGACGACGAGCTCGCGGGCCCGGCCGGTGGCCGAGCCGATGGCGTCATAGGCACTCGCCGCGGTCCGGTCGTCCAGCTCGGCGAGCAGCGTGAGCGCGGCCCCCGCGCTGGCCGGGTTCACCGGCAGCGTGTAGGCGGGCTGCGACGCCGGCGGTTTCGCGCCCGCGTCGAGGAGCAACGCGATCAGCGCGTCACGTAGCTGCCGGTGCGCCGTGTAGGCGGCGGCGGCAAGGCCACGGGCATCCCGCGCGTCCACGCCCAGAGGCGCGAGCGCGCCGCCGGCGGAGGCCGCTCCGTACACGGCGGCGTGCTCGACCGCCACCAACGCCGAAAGAGCGGTGATGGCGCGCGCGTCCAGCGCCGCGCCGGGTGTGGCCTTGGCGCTGGGCGGGGTCGCCGGCCGGCTGGTCGCCACCATGGTGCCCGTCTGTCTTCCTCGTCGGTTGGGGCCGGAGTCGGCCAGGTTGGTCCGGGTTCGGGGTCGGTGCGGGTCGGGGCGGCGGGTGGGTCCGCGTTCAGCCGGCCGGGCCGGCCAGCGAGAGCAGGTCGGCATGGCAGGACTCCGCCGCGCGCAGGCTCGCGAGCAGCGGCGCGAGCCCGCTCGTCGCGGCGAGGCAGCTCGCGCGATGCGCGTCCGCCGCCGTGCGCTCGGCGGTGGCGAGCTCGGCGAGGGCGCTGGCCCTCGCCGCCGGCGAGTCGTCCGCGCCGGGCTGTGCGCCCGCACTCCCGGACGGGGAGGCACCCACAGCGGGGGCCGTGGTGGTGCCTGACGGGGTGGCCAGGGCCGTGGCGGACGGCCCACCGGGGGTGGCGCCGTCCGGGCTCGCGGTCGCCAGGGCCGGCACCTGGGCCGCGAGGGCGGCCAGATGCTGCGTGTGATGCGCCCGCAACCCGCCCAACAGCGCGGCGAGCGCGGGGTGGCGAGCGATCACGGCGTCGTAGTCAGCCAAAAGGTCGTGCTCGGTGCGCGCGGCGGCTCGCGCGGCCGCGAGATCGACCGGCGGTGGCGCGGGCGCGCCGGCCGGCCGCGACTCGGTGCAGCCGGCGATGGTCGCCAGCCCCGTCACGGCGAGCCCGGTCGCCGGCAGCGCCAGCGCGGCCCGCCTTGACGGCGCGCCGCGTACACCCACCCCACCCCCACCCACGCCTCGCAGCCAATCACACGTCGGTGCCATCGGAGTGGCCCCCCGCGCACCGACCGGGCGCGTGCCGGCGACGGGCCTGAGGCCGTCTCTCGTGGCCGTGAGCACTGACTACGGTCAGGCCGTGATTGGAGCCGCACCGCGACGGACGTAGGCTATGGATCTCGGATGAGGCTGCGGGTATCGTCGGCAGCCATCTTGATCATTGTCCCTGCTGGCGCGATGGGACAGGCATGGTGTGTCGGGCTACCGGCCACCTGGGCGGAATGACGTGGCGCCGCCCGCCCGCGGGGCATGCCAGAGTCGGGCGCTGGCCAAGTTCGGGCGCTGGTCAAGTGTTGGAATACGCGGAGAGGACTGGGCGACGTGGCACGGGACGCGGGCCGTACAGGCCGCCGGCCGCCGGGCGGTTCCGCGCGGCCTGGAAGGGCCGCGTATGCCGGGGCTGGCCAGCAGGGTTCCGGCCAGCCCGCGGCGACGCAGGCCGCCCGGCCGGCGCCGGCAGGGAAGGCGGCCTCGGCTGACAGCGTCGCGGCGCTGCGGGCCGCGGTGTGGGAACGGCTGGCCCCTGCGCTCGCCGAGGCCGGGTTCGACCTGGAGGACCTGAACCTCTCGCGGGCGGGCTCGCGCAGTGTGCTGCGGGTGGCGGTCGATCGTGACGGCGGCGTCGACCTGGACGCGGTCGCGGAGGCCAGCCGGCTGATCTCCGACCTGCTCGACCAGGTGGGCGACGAGGCGGGCCTCATCGGTGCCTACATGCTGGAGGTCACCTCTCCCGGCGTCGACCGGCCGCTCACGCTGCCGCGGCACTGGCGTCGGGCGCGTGGCCGGCTGGTGGAGGCCAGGCGCGCCGACGGCACGGCCGTGGTGGGCCGGGTTCTGGGCGCCGACGACGACGGCGCGGACCTGGCCGTGGCGGTCGGTCCCGTGCGGCGCGGGCGCCCAGTGCGAACCCAGATCGAGCGGTTGCGCTTCGCCGACGTGGCCCACGCGGTCGTGCAGATCGAGTTCGGCCATGCCGACTCCGTGCCGGACGCCGCCTCCGCGGCGGGTGGGTCTGGCGCGGCCGAGGGGCAGGCGGCGGCGGGTGAGGAACCCGACGAGGACGAGTTCGACGAGGACGAGGCGCCAGGCGAGGAGGATCACCTCGGCGCTGGCGACGACGTCTGGGACGAGGACGACGACGAGGACCTCGACGACGAGGGCCTCGACGAGGACGACGGGAATGACGACGGTGGCGGGGCCGAGGGCCCGAGGGGGCTCGAGCGGGACGCGCCCGCGGGCGGCGGCCCGGCCACCGGTAACGACCTGGGAGGGGCTCGGCGGGGCCGAGCCGGCGGAGGTCATGAGGACAGCGGCCCAAGCCCAGGTGAGGAGACAGACCGGTGAAAATCAGTGTCGCCGAGCTGCGCGGGATCGAACGGGAGTACGACCTCGCCTTCGAGACCCTGGTCGAGGCGATCGAGACAGCGTTGCTCAAGGCCTACCAGCACACGCAGGGCCCGCATGCCAGCGGCGCGGCCGAGGAGCCCCGGGTGGTCGACGCCCGGGTGGTGGTCGACCGCCAGACCGGTGAGGTGACCGTGCTGGCCAGCGAGATCCGACCGGACGGCACGGCCAGGGAGTGGGACGACACTCCCGCGGACTTCGGCCGGATCGCCCAGATGACCGCCAAACAGGTCATCATGCAGCGCCTCCGGGAGGCCAAGCAGGAGGTCACCTACGGCCAGTACGCGGACCGCGAGCACGAGATCGTCTCCGGCGTGGTGCAGCACCACGAGCAGCGCGCCGGCTCGCGGGTGGTGCTCGTCGACCTCGGCACCGTCGAGGGCGTGCTGCCGCCGGCCGAGCAGGTCGCCGGCGAGCGCCTGGAGCACGGTGACCGCATCAAGTGCTACGTGGTGCATGTGGCCCGGGGGCCGCACGGCGCGGCCGTCACGCTCTCTCGGACCCATCCCGAGCTGGTGAAGGGCTTGTTCCGGCTGGAGGTTCCCGAGGTCGCCGACGGCACCGTGGAGATCGCGGCGATCGCCCGCGAGGCCGGGCATCGCAGCAAGATCGCGGTCCGCTCGAAGGTCGCCGGAGTGAACCCCAAGGGAGCCTGCATCGGCCCGATGGGCAGCCGGGTTCGCGCCGTGATGGCCGAGCTGCACGGTGAGAAGATCGACATCGTCGACTGGTCGGCCGACCCGGCCACGTTCGTCGGCAACGCGCTCTCGCCGGCGCGGGTCTCGCGCGTCGAGGTGACCGACCTCGCCGGCCGCTCGGCGCGGGTGACCGTGCCGGACTACCAGCTCTCGCTCGCCATTGGCCGTGAGGGTCAGAACGCCCGGCTCGCCGCGCGGTTGACCAGCTGGCGGATCGACATCCATTCGGATACGGAAGGTGACAATGGTGGCGCCGGGCGACGCCCAGCGGACCCGCCGCGCCGGGCCGGAGCCGGGCCGGCGGACCTGCGGCGATCCGATGCCGCCACCTCCGCCGGGGGAGCGCCCGGACGGCGTTCGCCGGCCACGGGCGGGCAGCCTAGGGGCGCAACGGGATAGACTCGCTATGGCACGCCGTGCGGAGCCGAGCCTGACTGGTGCGACTACTGCTGTTAGGGCAACTACAGCTGTCATACGCACCTGTGTTGGTTGCCGGACCCGAGCGGCGCGGTCCGACCTGCTGCGTATCGTCGTGGTGGACGGTGTACTTCTGCCGGACACACGCCGTCGTATGCCTGGGCGGGGAGCGCACGTGCACCCCGACGCGGCATGCCTCGATCTCGCGGAGCGCCGTCGTGCGTTTCCGCGGGCGTTGCGGGTGCCTGGTCCGCTCGATCTCGAGCGGGTCCGGGCTCACGTCCAGCAGGTTCATGGTCCCGCCCGGGACGATGACGAGCCCGGACGTTGTTAGCCAGAGGGGCGATGCGCCTGGGCGGTGCCCAGGCGGTGCGTCCTGAGCAAGAGGGCGGGGGAGTGCCCTACCCGACGGGGGCGTCCCCGGATAGGCGCCGGATGACGTCGACAGGAAGCAGGTCGAGAGCGATGACCGCGCAATGAGCACGCAGCCATGATCGCGACCAGCAGGTAACGAGGTCACGCGGGCGCTGAACCGCGGGCCGAACGAAGGAGCACCGTGGTAGGTAAGGCCCGCGTACACGAGCTCGCGAAAGAGCTCGGCGTCGACAGCAAGACCGTGCTCGGCACGTTGAAGGAAATGGGCGAGTTCGTTAAGTCCGCCTCGTCCACCGTCGAAGCGCCCGTGGTGCGCAAGCTCAAGGAGCGGCTCGGCGGTGAGGGTGAGGCTCCGGCCGCCCGACCGGCTGGTCGCCCCGCGCCCGGCCCAACAGGTAACGGCGCCCGTCCAGGCGCCGGCCCCCGTCCATTCCCTGGTCCGACCCCCGGCCGTCCAGGCCCAGGGCCGCGCCCAGGTCCCGGTGGCGCTCGTCCTGGCCCAGCCGCCCGCCCGGTAAGCCCGGGAGCTGGCGCGCCTGGTGCCGGCGCTCCGCTGCCGCCGTCCGCCGGCAGCCCGGCCGCCGTCGGCGGTCCGTCCGCTGGTGGTCCCTCCGTCGGTGGTTCCCCCGCCGGCGGTGCCGAGGCGCCGGTCGCGCCCGCCCGTCCGGACACCGCGCCTCGTCCTGAGGTGGCGCGTCCGGCCGGCGCGGCCGCTTCGGCCGCGCCGCAGTCTCCGTCGCAGGCCGGCCCACGGCCCGGCCCGCGCCCCGCTCCCTCTGGTCCTTCTGGTCCTTCCGGGGGGCGTCCACCGCGTTCCGGTGGCCCCGCGGCGCCCGGCGGCTCTGCCGGCGGTCCCGGGGCTCCCGGCGCCGCGCAGGCGGCGGCCGGCGGTCCCTCCGCCGCGCCCACCCGGCCCGGTGGCGGTCCCCGGCCAGGCCCACGTCCCGGCCCCCGGCCGGCTGGACCCGGCAACAACCCGTACACGACGCCCGGTTCCGCCGCCGGTCCACGCCCCGGGCCGCCGTCGGCGCCCGGTGGCCCGCGCTCCGGCGCTCCCGGTCGTCCCGGCGGTGCTCCCGGCGCCGCGCGCCAGGGCGGCCCTGGTGGCCCGCGGCCGAGTCCCGGCGGCATGCCGCCTCGGCCTGGTGGCTCCGGTGGCCCGCGTCCCGGTCCCGGCGGCGGCATGCCGCCCAGGCCGGGTGGCTCCGGTGGCCCGCGTCCCGGTCCCGGCATGTTCGCCCCGCGCCCGGCCGGCGGCGCTCCTGGTCGCCCCGCCGGTCCGGGCGCGCGTCCCGGCGGCGGTGGCGGTGGTCCGCGTCCCGGTGGCGGCGGCGGTTTCGCCGGTCGCTCCGGTGCTCCCGGTCGTCCCGGTGGCGCTCCCGGTGGCGGTGGCGCAGGTCGTCCCGGCGGTCCCGGTGGTGGTGGTGGCGGCGCCGGTGGCGGCCGTCCCGCGGCCGGTGGTCGCGGTCGCGGCGGCACGACGGCGGGCGCGTTCGGTCCCGGTGGTCGTGGCCGTCCGGGTCGTCAGCGCAAGTCGAAGCGCGCAAAGCGTCAAGAGTGGGAGAGCGGGCTCGAGGCGCCGCGCATGGGGGCGATGGTCCCCCGTGGCAACGGGCAGGCCATCCGGCTCCCGCGTGGCGCGTCGCTCGCCGACTTCGCCGACAAGATCGACGCCAACCCGGGCGCGATGGTCCAGGTGGTGTTCACCCAGCTCGGCGAGATGGTGACCGCGACCCAGTCGTGCACCGACGAGACCCTGCAGCTGCTCGGCGTCCAGCTCGGCTATGACGTGCAGATCGTCAGCCCCGAGGATGAGGACAAGGAGCTGCTGGAGAGCTTCGACCTGGAGTTCGGCGGCGAGTACGGCGACGACGTCGTGCTGACCACCCGGCCGCCGGTGGTGACCGTCATGGGTCACGTCGACCACGGCAAGACGAAGCTGCTCGACGCGATCCGGTCCACCGACGTGGTGGGCGGCGAGGCGGGTGGCATCACCCAGCACATCGGCGCCTACCAGGTCCGGTCGGTCGTCGACGGCGAGGAACGGCCGATCACCTTCATCGACACCCCGGGCCACGAGACGTTCACCGCCATGCGTGCCCGTGGCGCGCAGGTGACCGACATCGTGGTGCTGGTGGTCGCGGCCGACGACGGCGTGAAGCCTCAGACCATCGAGGCGCTCAACCACGCCCAGGCGGCCGGCGTGCCGATCGTGGTCGCGGTCAACAAGATCGACAAGGAAGGCGCCGACCCGGCGAAGGTCCGCGGCCAGCTGACCGAATACGGGCTGGTGGCCGAGGAGTACGGCGGCGACACCATGTTCGTCGACGTGTCGGCCCGCAACCGGACCAACATCGAGGGTGTCCTCGAGGCGATCGTCCTGACCGCCGACGCGTCGCTGGACCTGCAGGCGGCGTTCGACGTCGAGGCCCAGGGTGTCGCGATCGAAGGCCGGCTCGACCGCGGCCGCGGCCCGGTGGCGACCGTGCTGGTACAGCGCGGAACGCTCAAGATCGGCGACTCGATCGTCGCTGGCGAGGCCTTCGGCCGCGTCCGGGCGATGCTCGACGAGAACGGCGCGAACGTGTCCGAGGCGGGCCCGGCCCGTCCCGTGCAGGTGCTCGGCTTCACCAGCGTCCCGGACGCGGGCGACAACTTCCTGGTTGTCCCCGAGGACCGGGTCGCCCGGCAGATCGCCGAGCGGCGCCAGGCCCGCGAGCGCAACGCCGAGCTGGCGATGAGCCGTGGCCGCCCGACGCTGGAGACGATCCTCGAGCGGATGAAGGAGGGCGAGAAGACCCAGCTCAACCTCATCCTCAAGGGCGATGTGTCCGGTTCGGTCGAAGCCCTCGAGGACGCGCTGCTCAAGATCGACCTCGGCGACGAGGTCGGGCTGCGCATCATCGACCGGGGCGTCGGCGCGATCACCGAGACCAACGTCATGCTGGCCTCGGCGTCGGACGCGCTGATCATCGGCTTCAACGTCCGCCCGCAGGGCAAGGCGACGGAGCTGGCCGACCGCGAGGGTGTCGAGGTCAGGTACTACTCGGTCATCTACCAGGCGATCGAGGACATCGAGAACGCCCTCAAGGGCATGCTCAAGCCGGTGTACGAGGAGGCCCAGCTCGGCACCGCGGAGGTCCGCGAGGTCTTCCGGGTGCCGCGGATCGGCAACGTGGCCGGCTGCATCGTCCGGAGCGGTCTCATCCGGCGCAACAGCAAGGCGCGCCTGATCCGGGACGGTGTCGTGGTCGCCGACAACCTCACCGTCGAGTCGCTCAAGCGGTTCAAGGACGACGTCACCGAGGTTCGTGACGGGTACGAGTGCGGTATCGGGCTCGGCTCGTTCAACGACATCAAGATCGAAGACGTCATCGAAACCTTCGAGCAGCGCGAGATCCCGCGCGCGTGACCGGTTCTGACCGGTGCCCCCAGCGAAGCTGCCGCAAGGCAGCGAGCAGGGGGCACCGGTCAGATGTTGCTCCGGGGGCGTCGTCTCGGATGAGATCGTTGACTAGTTAGCAGGACAAAGACATACATGTGGATAGGTCTGCTCAGCGTGGACGGGGTGTTTGGTGACGTCCACTCGCTGAAGGAGAAACGGTCGCTCGTGCGGCCGGTCGTGGCCGAGTTGCGCAAGCGGTTCCCGGTGAGCGTGGCCGAGGTGGACCACCACGACCTGCACCGGCGGGTGAAGATCGGCATCGCGGTCGTGGCCGCGGACAGGGGCTTCTGCGTCGACGTGCTCGACGGCTGTGAGCGTCTGGTCGCCGAACACCCGGAGCTGGAGATTCTGGAGTCGCGCCGTCGTCTTCTCGCCGAGGACGACGTCGACGAGGCGCCCCGGGAGGCCCCGTACCGGGCCTGAAGGGGCATGGAGGTGTTGAACGATGGCTGACCCCGCCCGCGCGCGTCGGCTGGCGGTGCGAGTCCGGGAGGTCGTCGCTGCCGCGCTGGAGCGTGGCGTCAAGGATCCCCGGCTGGGGATGGTGACCATCACGGACGCCCGGGTGACCCCGGACCTGATGGAGGCGACCGTCTTCTACACGGTCTACGGCGACGACGAGGCCCGCGCCTCGTCGGCGCGCGCACTGGAGTCGGCGAAGGGCCTGCTGCGCTCCCAGGTGGGCAAGGCGACCGGCGTGAAGTCGACGCCGACGCTGACCTTCGTGCACGACCGGCTGCCCGACGACGCCCAGCACCTCAACGCTCTGCTCGAGGTCGCCAAGGCCAGGGACGCCCAGGTCGCCTCCGTCCGCGAGGGCGCGAGCCCGGCGGGCGACCCTGACCCGTACCGGCACCCACGCGTGATCGAGGACGACGACGATCTCGAGGACTTCGAGGACGTCGACGACTTTGACGACATCGACGACCGTGGCGTCGTCAAGGGCCTGGACGACGCCGGCGCCGGGGACCTCGCCGACGCCGACGACCTCGCGGACGATGACAACGGTCTCGGAGGCGAGGCGGGCCAGGAACGACCCGTGGGAGGCGTCGGGCGATGAGCCCCGACGCGGCTGGCCTGCTGCGGCAGGCCGTCGCCGACGGCTGGGCCGTCGGGCTGTTCGCTCACGCCAACCCGGACTCCGACACCCTCGGCTCGGCACTCGCGCTGGGGCTCGCGCTGCGGGAGGCCGGAGCGGACGTCGTCGTCTCGTTCGACGCCGACCCGTTCCGAGTGCCCGACGGCCTGGCCTTCCTGCCGGGGCGGGAGCTGCTGGCGGCGCCCGCGGATCTCCCGGGCGACCTCGATCTGGTCGTCACCCTCGACGCCGCGGCGCCGCACATGCTGGGCGTGCTCGCGGCCCGGATGACGGCCGCCCCGCGCTCCCTCGTCGTCGATCACCATCGCTCCAGCGCCGAGTTCGGGCAGGTCAGGCTCGTCGACCCGGATGCGCCGTCGACGTCGACGGTCGTGCTGGAGCTGCTCGACCGGCTCGGGCTGCCGCTGGACGCACTCGTCGCGACCGCGCTCTACGCCGGGCTCGCGACCGACACCGGCTCGTTCCGGCAGGCGACGGCAAGCCCCGCCGCGCACCGGGCCGCCGCCCGGCTGGTGGAGGCCGGTGCCGACCCGACCGTGATCGGCTGGTCGGTGTGGGGCATCCACCGGTTCGGCTACCTGGGCCTGCTCGCCGAGGTGCTCGGCCGCGCCGGCCTCTCGGAGTCCTCCGACGCCCCGGGGCACCGGCTGGCGTGGACCTACATCACCGCCGCGGACCTCACCCAGCGCGGGCTGCGGCTGGAGCACGTCGAGGGCGTCGTCGACGTGCTGTGGGGTGTGCTGGAAGCGGATCTCGCCGCGGTGGCCAAGGAGCTTCCCGGCGGCGGCTGGACCGTCTCGCTGCGCTCGCGCGGGCTGATCGACGTCGGTGCCCTCGCCGCGGAGCTCGGCGGCGGCGGACACCGCGAGAAGGCCGGATTCCTCGTCGGCGGGCCCGAGGAGGGCGACGCGGCCCATGGCCGGCCGAGCGACGGCCGGCCGGGCGCGGAGCCCGATGAGCGGTCCGATGAGGAGCGGCGCGTCGGCGAGATCGTCGGAGGGATCCTGAACCAGGTGCGCCGGGTGGCCTCGGGCCACAGTGGCGTGGGCCCACTGGGCTGGAGCACCACCCGCGTCACGCGGCTGTCCGACCTGCCGCCGGTGTGAACGGAGCCCAGATGACCCTGCCGACGACGCCCACCGCCGCCTCCACCGCGGCCGAGGCCTCCCACTCCGCGTCGCCCGGGACCAGCCGGGCCGTGCTCGATGGGCTGGTCGTCCTCGACAAGCCCCAGGGCTGGACCTCGCACGACGTCGTCGCCAGGGCACGGCGGATCCTGCGCACCCGCAAGATCGGCCACGCCGGCACCCTGGACCCGATGGCGACCGGGGTCCTGCTGCTCGGCGTCGGGCGCGCGACGAAGCTGCTCGGGCACCTCGCGCTCACCAGCAAGGAGTACGAGGCGGTCATCCGTCTCGGCGCCACCACGGTCACCGACGACGCCGAGGGCGAGGTGCTCGACGAGCGCCCGGTGGATGCCGCGCCCGAGAGGCTCGCCGCCGCCATGGCGGCGCTGACCGGTGCCATCGACCAGGTCCCGTCCAGTGTCAGCGCCGTGAAGGTCGACGGGAAACGGGCCTATGCCCGCGTCCGCTCCGGCGAGGACGTCGTGCTCGCCGCCCGCCGGGTCACGATCAGCGCCTTCGAGCTGCGCGAGCGCCTCGACCGTGCCACCGGCGCGCCCGACCCGGCCGGCACCGACCTCGCCGTCCGGGTCGCCTGCTCCAGCGGCACCTACATTCGGGCGATCGCGCGTGACCTGGGAGCGGCGCTCGGCTGCGGCGGCCACCTGACCGCGCTGCGGCGTACCTCGGTCGGTCCGTTCGCGGTCACGGAGGCGCTCGGCATGGACGCCTTCGCCGAGCGTGCCGCCGCGGCCGTGACGCCGCTCGCCGACGCCGTGGCCACCGCCTTCCCCGTCCGGCGGGTGGATGCCTCCCAGGCGGCCGCGGTGGCCCACGGCCGCCGCCTGCCCGCCGCCGGCCTCGTCGGCCCCTACGGCGTCCTCGCCGCCGATGGCACCGCTCTCGCTCTCGCCGAGGACCACGCCGGCGAGTGCCGCTACCTGGTCGTCTTCGCCCCGGCCGGCTGACCGACGCCGACGCCTGAAGCGACGCGCGTCGCCGCCGGCGGCTTCCGCTAGGCCGCCTCCGACCGCGGAGTAGCGGTGCCCCGGATCTCCTCGAAGATCGTGTCGAGCGTGTCGATGTCCGATTCCGTGAAGAACCTTTCCGGCCCGCTCGGCGAGAGCTGCCGGAACGGGGGTTCGTAGAGGTCGCCGACCTCAAGCAGACCACGAGCCGTGAGAACTTCGACGATCTTGCCGAGGAAGTGAAGCTGGTTGGCGGTCAGGGCGCGGCCTGCCTGGAAGCGGTCGAACGCCCGGGTGGCGACTTCACGGTCGAGGCCGGTGAGCGAACGCAGGAACAGGCCGAGGCCGTGATGCCTGGTCTTCGCCTGTTCGATGTCCTCATCGTTGCCGAGGCCAGTCTCCAGGAACACTTTTTCCAGCTCGCCGAGGTCGACCGTCGTGATCTGGAGGTTGCGGCGCAGCTTCTGGATGGCGAGCTGGTCCTCGTGGCTGCGCAGGTAGGTGCGGATCTTCTTCTCGAAGTCGTCCCCGCGCGGCTGCCAGGTGAGGGCAAGCTCGCCGATCTCCCCAAGCTCGTCCTCGAAGTCGGTGTAGACGATGTTGCGCTTGGATTTCTCGATCAGCCGGACGAGGGTACGCACGCGATGGCGGACGTTCTCCAGCATCGGCAGGGTGACGTTCTGCCACCAGGTGCCCGTGGTCAGCTCGTCGAGGAACTCGGCCTGGTCGCGGACCGCGGGGATGGTGGTCTGGGTGAGCAGCGCGGCGGCGATCTCCTGGACCCGCGCGCGCATCGTGGCGAACCCGGCCTCCGCGCCGAGGCAGGCCAGCTGGAGGCGCAGGATCAGCAGGTCGAAGCGCTTGGCCTCCTCGCCGGCCGGGTCGTCCTGGTAGGCGCTCGGCAGTCCGGCCAGCTTCTCCAGGTCGCCGTGCTCCGCCGATGTGATCTTCTTCCAGCTGTTGGCGGCGGAGTAGGTGTCGACCTGCTCGCGGTGCGGGCGGACCAGGAAGTTCTCCGGGTTCATCCCGGTCACCTGGTCGCGCAGCCGGCGGGCGAGATCTGCCCGCAGCTCGGCCTCGCCGCTGACCACGTCATCGGGGTTACTGGCGCTGGGGTCTGCCGAGGCTGGCCCGGTGCCGTCGGGAGTTGTGCCGGCGTGGGCGAGCCGGTCGTCCAGGTGCAGCAACACGTCTGCGCGGCGCTGGAAGATGCGCTGGCCGAGCGAGGGCGCCGGCGTGCGCTCCTCGATGGCCATGTTCTGGTTGAAGTACTCGACGTTCTGGCAGAGGTCGAAGACGAGGAACTCGTTCTTGTCTCGGCCCGGGCCGAACAGGTCGGCGCACAGCCGGGTGCCCCGGCCGATCATCTGTGCGAACTTGATCTTCGAGCGGATCAGCTTGAAGAACACCAGGTTGACGACCTCGGGCACGTCGATGCCGGTGTCGAGCATGTCGACCGAGATCGCGATGTGCGGCGCCTTCTCCGGGTCGGAGAACTTGTCGATCAGGTCCTGGGCGTAGGACGTCTGGTAGGTGATCACCCGGGCGAGCTCGCCCTGGTGTTCGGGATAGTTCTTGTCGAACCGCTCGGCGATGAAGTTCGCGTGGGCCTGGTTCTTCGCGAAGATGATCGTCTTTCCCGGGCGGTCGCCGGCCGCGACCCGCAGGCCTCGCGTCATCAGGACCTCAATGGCCTTGTCGACGGTGTCCGCGTTGAACAGGAACGTGTTGAGCTCGTCGGAGCGCACCTCGTACGGGACGGAGCCGTCCTCGCTCCACTCGGCGGCGTCCCACTTCTCCTTGTCGTCCTCGGACAGCTCGTCGTAGCGGATGCCGTGCCGCTGGAACTTCAACGGCACATCGACGGCCCGCGGCGGCGCGAGGTAACCGTCCTGGACGGCCTCCGTAAGGTCGTAGACATCCGTGGGCACCCGGTCCTCCAGGCCGAACAGCTCGTAGGTGTTGCGGTGGATCTCGCCGCGCGGGGTGGCGGTCAGGCCGACGATCAGGGAGTCGAAGTAGTCGAAGATCGACCGGTACTTCTGGAAGATCGACCGGTGCGCCTCGTCGACGACCACCAGGTCGAAGTAGCCGGGTCCGAACCGGCGCCGCCCGCCGGCATCCACCTCGTCGATCAGGTTCATCATCGTCGGGTAGGTGCTGACGTAGACCTGGGCGGTCTCGTTCTTCTCCTCCAGCAGGTTGACGACCGGCATGCCCGGCAGGTGCGCCTTGAAGGCGTTCGTGGCCTGCCTGACGAGCGCCTGCCGGTCGGCGAGGAAGAGCACCCGCTTCACCCAGTTGGCCCGGGCGAGCTGGTCCACCAGGGCGACCACCGTGCGGGTCTTGCCGGCGCCGGTCGCCATGACCAGCAACGCGCCGCGCTGCTTCTCCTCGAACGCCTCGCCGATCCGGCGGATCGCCCGTGACTGGTACGCCCGGTTCACGATGTCGTCGTTGATCGACTCGGCGGCGAGCGGCCTGCGCATCGCCCGCCGCAGGACGAGTAAGCGCAGCTCATCCTTGGTGTAGAAGCCCTGGACCTCGCGCGGTGCGTAGCCGGCGACGGGATAGTCGTCCCACAGCCAGGTCGTATAGCCGTTCGTGTAGAAGATGACCGGGCGTTGGCCGTGACTCTTCTCCAGACAGTCGGCGTACAGCTTCGCCTGGTGCTGGCCGGTGATCGCGTCCTTGGTGGTCCGCTTGGCCTCGATGAGCGCGAGGGGCTTGCCGTCGTCGTCCCACAGCACGTAGTCGACCTTGCCGTTGCCGCTCTTGTTGCTGGCGGTGATGGGCATCCCGGTGACGGGGAACTCGCGGTCCTGCGCCTTGTCGAGTGGCCAGCCGGCCTCCTTGAGCAGCAGGTCGACGATGTACGCCCGGGTATCGGCCTCGTTGTAGTCGTGGGTGTCCGGCCGGGCCGTGTTCGCCGCCTTGGCCACGGCGAGCTCGGCACGCAGCTGCTCGATCCTGGCGGCGAGCTGCGCATTGCGCTCCCGCTCCTCGGCCAGCTTCTCCGCCTGCGCGGCCTGCTGGGCGAGGAACTGCGCCTCCTGCTTCTTCAGCGCGGCCATCGTCTGCTGGCGGACGTCGACCGGGCGGGGAAGCAGGTTCCGTTCGAAGCCCAGCCTGTCGGCCGGTAGATTCGCCGGGTCGCGGGTGTAGGTGCGGGCGATCCAGTACAGGATGTGGAACAGCTCGGTCAGCGACCGGAGGGCATCGTTCTCGGCGACCGGCGTCTTGTGGTGGACGGCCACGTTGCCCTGCTTGCGGATCGCGTCCATCTTGATCCGGCGTGTCTGCCCGACCAGCGTCACCATCGTCGGCTCGGCGATCAGCGCGGCCAGCTGGTCCTTGTACGGCGGCTTCAGCGAAGTGTCCACGTCGTACAGCCAGTGAATCGCCAGCTCCAGCGTTCGCCGCGCATAGAAGCACGCCGCCCGTGGGTCCACCAGCGCGTTCCGCTCGGCCTGCCCCGCCTCCTTGCACAGGTCCGGCCACTCTGCCTGCAGAAAGCCGAAGTTGCCCACGCCCACCCCCGGATAGCGCTAAACGAGCGTTATCCTACAGCTCACCCCGGAAGGCTCGGTGCTGGAGGGACGCGAAAAGTTTGTCGAGTTCGGCGAGATGTCCGCGCTGCGTTGCCCTCAGCTTGACGATCTCCTGAATGGTGCGCGCGAACCTGCGTTGTCGATCAAGTGGGGGGACTGGTATGTTGATCGACTGAAGCTGCTTGGCGTTGATGTTCGCCATGCCGATTATGGTCTTGCACATTCCGCGAAGAACGCGCTTCGCGTACGGGGTGTTCAGGAAAGCGGCGACATACTCGGCGTCGGCTAGGCCGTTGGTACGGACCCGTATTAGATAGCCGGCGTAGGCGAGTGGCTCGTCACCTCGGTAGAGTGCGGTCTTGCCGACCAGATCGGGGCTGTTCGTACGATTGAAAAGGATGTCCCCGCGGCGGACGATGTGCTTGTCGGGGGTAGCGGCGCGCGGGAGGAACTTCAGGTCGCCGAGATCAACCTCGCCGGTCGTGGTCAGGTTTCCCATGCGTAGGACGGGAAGTTCGCCAACAATGTCCGCGCGCTCACTGGTCCCGTACGTGACGGAATCCGTGAGATCGCTGATCTGTTGGACGGGCCACCCGCCAGGATTTGATGCCGGGTCACCGAAGATCTCGATGAAGATCGACTGGGCAAGCTCGTTGAGCCACCCGATCGCCTCCCGTCGCCGGGCACGAAGCGAGTCCGCTCGGTCCAGGACGTCCGCGATGTGGTGTTGGACCTCCGTCGGCGGTCGAACTATGCCGAACTCGCGAAGGACCTTGAAGTGCCGCGAGTACCCCGAAGCGGGAATCTTGAGCTGCCGCAGATAATGAAAGAGAAATCGAGGCTCGAAACCGTCCGCGGGCTGGAGGACCTTCACGCCCTGGGCGCCCACGCAGAACGGGAAGTCCACATACTTGAAAATCCTGGTGTGATCACCGAATATGATCGCTGGAGATTTGGCACCGTGTAGCAGTGCGGGATTGTCGGTGAACCCCGCCACGGGCTTCTTTCCTTGATCGACGATTGGGAAGGTGCCGGACCGCAAATATTCCGACTGCGCGACGGTCGGACCCTTCGACGAGATGTCCGTGACTGCCGACTCGAATGGCACCAGGTCCCACGCGGCGGTCATCCCAGCAGGCCCTTCAACTCTGACATGCCCTGCTGGATCTCGGCCTCGAGGCGTTCCAAGTCCTCGAGAATCGCCAGCGGTGGGCGGTGCTCGACCTCGGCGTGGATGATTTCCTTGTAGCGGCTGAGGCTTAGGTCGTAGGCATTGGCGGCGATGTCGGCTTTGGGGACGCAGAAGCTCTGGTCGGTGCGGGCGCGCTTGCGTTCGCTGCCCATCCGCTTGCCCCAGCGCTGGAGAACGTCGGGCAGGTTGTTCTTCGCGTGCTCGGCCTCGTCCAGCGGGACGGCGGGGAGCGCGCCGAGCTTCTCGTCCGGCAACAGCGGGGCGCGCTTGTCGTCGAGGCTCCAGCCGTCGGCGGTCACCTCGTAGAACCAGACGTCGTCGGTGCCACCGCTGTCCGTCCGAGTGAAGAACAGGATCGCGGTCGAGACTCCGGCGTACGGCTTGAAGACGCCGCCAGGTAGCTTGACCACCGCGTCGAGCTTGTGTTCCTCGATGAGGATCTTCCGCAGGTCTTTGTGCGCCTTCGTCGAGCCGAAGAGCACGCCGTCCGGCACGATGACCGCTGCCCGGCCGCCCGGCCTGAGCAGCCGCAGGAACAGCGCGATGAACAGCAGCTCGGTCTTCCTGGTCCTGACGACGGCGAGCAGGTCCTTGGCGGTCGTCTCATTGTCGAGGCTGCCGGCGAACGGCGGGTTGGCGAGGATCAGCGAGTACTTGCCGGCCTCCCCGGCGGCGCTCTGGGCGAGCGAGTCGCGGTAGCGGATGTCGGGCTGCTCGACCTCGTGTAGCAGCATGTTCATGCTGCCTATCCGGAGCATCGTGCCGTCGAAGTCGAAGCCGTGGAACATCTCGTGGTCGTAGTGCCGACGGGTGGCCGGGTCGAGCAGCGAGTCGCCGTGGGTCCGCTGCAGGTAGGCCGCGCTTGCGACGAGGAAGCCCGCGGTGCCGCAGGCCGGGTCGCAGATCGTGTCGCCGGGTCCAGGAGCGGTCATCGCCACCATCAGTTCGATGATGTGTCGCGGCGTGCGGAACTGGCCGTTCTGTCCAGCGGTGGCGATTTTGCTGAGCATGTACTCGTAGAGGTCGCCCTTGGTGTCACGCTCGTCGAACAGTTGCTGGTCGCCGAGGACCTCGTCGAGCATGTCGATGACCTTGCTCAGCAGGTTCGCTGTCGGGATCGTGAACCGGGCGTCGCGCATGTGCAGCGCGTAGGTCGACCCCTCGCCGCCGAGCTGGCGCAGCCAGGGGAAGATCTTGTCCCGTACCAGCGCGAACGTCGCCTCGGGGCTGCCCTGCGCCTTGAGGTTCTTCCAGCGCAGCTCCTGCGCCTCCGCGGCGTACAGCAGGTTCTCCGCGGGCCGCTTGGTGCGCTTCGCCCGGTTCTCCTTGCCAGTCTCAAGGTCGTCGAGCCGGCGGATGAACATCAGGTAGGTGATCTGTTCGATGACCTCCAGCGGGTTGGAGATCCCACCCGACCAGAACGCGTCCCAGACCCGATCGATCTTGCTTCGTAGATCACCTGTAAGCACGAAGGGAGCCTACCGGCACACAGACGCGCCAACCTCAGTCCGTCAGGTCATGGCGTAGATGATCACGATCCGTCCGCTCCGCGTTGTCGATGTCGGCCTGTGATCGACTGCTGGAGTCTACCCTACTGCCCTTCTACAGCTTTCCCTCGAACGCGCGGTACCTGAGAGCGGAAAAGAGATCCTCGAGTTTGGCGAGATGGGCGGTGTGGGCGCCCCGCAGACGTGCGATGCTTCGAATCCTCAGCCCGAACTCGACCTGTAGCCCGATGGGTGGGCAAAGAACGGGAAGATTTCTCAGCGGACCCTGAAAGAGATTCGCATGACTCGACGACCGTGCCGCCCGCAACATGCGAGCCCTGAGTGCCGGAGTCCGGAGATAGCCGGCTAGGTAGTCCGTCGTGACGAGAGACATTCTCGGTCTCACCAGTGCGGCGCTACGAACTAGGGAGAAGGGCTCGTCTGTCTCCACCGGAGCCACTCGGCCGATGGTTCCCGAGCAGGATATCAAGACATCCCCTCGGCGGGGATCGCAGCGCCGCCTGATTCGCGCGTGCTCCTCGGGCCCGATGTGGTCGACGTTCGAGAAGTCGATGTACCCGTCTCGGACGTTGCGGGCGGACAGCAGCTTGATTCCTTCCGCTTCTCTCCGCGGAGTGAGATGCTCCCCGTCGGTCACCTGCTCCGCGACGTGCCCGATGGTCGACGAGTTCCAATCATGCGGGTTTGACGCCGGGTCACCGAACATGTCGATGAAGGTTGCCGCCGCGAGGTCGTCGAAGAGAGTGATCGCCTCCTGCCGCCGTGCCAGCAGTATTTCCGCCTGATCGAGGATCTTCGCGCGCCGGTCCTGTTCCTCGACCGAGGGCAGGGAAATCTCCAGCTCGCCTATGTCTTCCCGGCTGAGCTGCTTGAACGTGGCCCCTCTTCCCTTGCTGGCCAGCATCGCCGCGCTATGGCCCAGCCAGTGCCAGAGAAACTGGGAGTGGAGGCCGGGGAGCGGTCGCAGGGCGGCTACACCCCGTCCAAGGCAGTACTCGCCGTCGGCCAGAACCCTGGACCCGATCGATGCTCGAATCCCGACGATCACATCGCCGGGCCGTGAGATCTTCGACGCCTTCCTGGTGAACTTCTTCGGCGAGGGGCGGACGAGCCCGAAATCGCCGGGGCCGGCGATCAGCGGCCAGCCCTCGAGTTCCGTATTGTAGGCCTCTCCCCGAGGGGCTTGGCCCATGATTATTTCGCAGACATCGTCGAGCCTGTATGTCGAGTAGGCCATCTCGCCATTCGCATCAGGCCGGACATGCCGCCCTGTGTCTGGGAGATCACCTGTAGGCACGCAGGGAGCGTACTGGCACGTAGACAGGCACGCCGCACGCCTCGTCCCGACTTCGACTGTGTTGCCTTGGTGACCCAGGCTCGGTCGCCAGATGGCCCTGTCGGGTCGATGCCTGTTCAGGCCCGAGTCTCCGACTGGATCCAAGCGATCCTTGAGGTCGCGGCCGTGCCGCTCCGCGACGGGCAGCCGGGCCGGCAGGACTGCTCGACACCCTCGCGCTCGCCCGCGCCGCAAGCATCGACGGTGGCAGATCGCTCACCGCACTGAATCCACCGAGCGCGGTTCCCGGCCGCATCCGCCCGGTCTCTTCCGTTGGAGATCGCCAGGACTGTGCTCAAATCCGAACTTGCGAGGGCCCGGAGTTCGGATTTCGGGTCAGTCCTGGCGATCTTCCTTGTGGCGCTGTGGGGCTACGCGTCGACCTTGACCGAGGCGATGTTGAGTGGGGGTCTGACCAGCGTGGTGAACCACGCCGGTGGCGACAGAAAGTGATCATGGCGTTCGTCCCACCCGCGAAGGCTTGGGGCGGGCATGCCCTAGGCTTCGGACGTGCGGTGGTGGCGAGGGCTGGACAACACACCCGTCGATTGGCGTGGTGGCGTCGTCACGATCGGCTTCTTCGACGGCGTGCACCTGGGGCACCGTAAGATCATCGGGCTCGCCGTCGAGCGGGCCAGGGCGCTGGGAGTGCCGTCGCTGGTGCTCACCTTCGACCCGCATCCCGCCGAGGTCGTGCGCCCCGGCAGCCATCCCGCGCTGCTGACCACGCTGGAGTTCAAGGCCGAGCTGCTCGCCGCCATCGGCATCGACGCGCTGTGCGTCCAGCCGTTCACGCTGGAGTTCAGTGAGGTGACCGCGGACGAGTTCGCCGCGAAGATCCTCGCCGAGACGCTGCGCGCCAGGGCGGTCGTCGTCGGCCAGAACTTCACCTACGGCCACCGGGCCGCCGGCAAGATGGACACGCTCGTCCGCTCCGGCGCCGAGCTCGGCTTCGAGGTCGAAAGTGTGTCGTTGCTGAGCGAGGACGAGCCCGAGGGTGCGGTGGTGGTGTCCTCGACCCACATCCGCACGCAGGTCGCCGAGGGTGACGTCGCCGGCGCGGCCCACGGCCTCGGCCGGCTGCACCGCGTCGAAGGCGTCGTCGTGCACGGTGACGCGCGCGGGCGCACGATCGGCTACCCGACGGCGAACCTGCAGGTGACACCGTGGGCCGCCATCCCGGCCGACGGCGTGTACGCGGGGTTCGCCTGCTGGCGGGGCCGGCGCCAGCCGGCGGCCATCTCGATCGGGACGAACCCGACCTTCGCCGGCCGCGACCGGCGGGTGGAGGCCTTCCTGCTGGACTTCGACGAAGACCTGTATGGCGAGTACATGGCCTTCGAGTTCGTCACGCTGCTGCGCCCGACGCTCCAGTTCGACTCGGTCGCGGAGCTCGTCGACCAGATAGCCCTGGACGTCGAGGCCACCCGCACCGCGACCACCTCCACCTGACCCGGCCGGGGACGCTGAGCCCGGTCGGGGCTCGGCGAGGACTCGGGCCAGGGCACGGCCAGGGCTCGGTGGGGATGCTGGGTAGCAGGTCGGTTCCCCGGAGTTGATAGGCTGCGTAGTCAAGACGGGAGTGGTGTGTTCTCAGCGCTGGGGACTCCTCGCGGGGGTCTCGCACTGGGATCTCACACTGGGATCTTCGGTACGAGGGATCCACGAGGGACCCACAGCACTTGGAACTCCGCTCTGCTCGGGTGACCAAGACCCCGAGCGCGCCACCCCGCACGAAAGATGAAGGTGGATCGTGCCGCTTTCCAGCGACGTGAAGCAAAAGATCATGACCGAGTACGCGACGGTGGAGCACGACACGGGCTCACCCGAGGTGCAGGTCGCGATGCTGACCCGACGGATCAGTGACCTGACCGAGCACCTGAAGATGCACAAGCACGATCACCACAGCCGCCGTGGCCTGCTCCTGTTGGTCGGGCGGCGCCGTCGACTGCTGAACTACCTGCAGAAGACGGACATCGGCCGGTACCGAGCGCTGATCGAAAGACTGGGTCTGCGCCGATAGCAGGGCAGAGGGAGTGGTCCATCGGGCCGCTCCCTCTGGCGTCGAGGGAGGGTCTCTCGACGTGGCGGAGGACCTGACCGGGTTCGAGGCGGCGCGAGTCGCCGGTCCTCGGTCGTGACTCCCGGGCCCCGCATGGCCACCAGGCCGAAGCGGGTATCCCGAGGGCGACGACTGAGCACCGGCATCCCCACGCCTCGTACCGGGCAGGCGAAGAGGATGGAGGACAAACGAGTGGATGACTCGACAACGGCGACCGAGGCGGTCGTCAACACCCCGCTGGGCGCCCGGACGATCCGGTTCGAGACCGGCCGGCTGGCCAAGCAGGCCGCGGGCTCCGTGGTCGCCTACCTGGGCGACACGATGGTGCTGTCCGCAACGACGGTCAGCAAGCAGCCCAAGGAGAACCTGGACTTCTTCCCGCTGACGGTCGACGTCGAGGAGCGGATGTACGCGGCCGGGCGCATTCCCGGCTCGTTCTTCCGCCGCGAGGGCCGGCCCAGCGAGGACGCGATCCTGACCTGCCGGCTGATCGACCGGCCGCTGCGCCCGTCGTTCGCCAAGGGCCTGCGCAACGAGATCCAGGTCGTCGAGACCGTGCTCGCGCTCGACCCGGACACGCTCTACGACGTGGTCGCGATCAACGCGGCCAGCGCGTCGACGCTGCTCGCCGGCCTGCCGTTCACCGGCCCGGTCGGCGCGACCCGGGTCGGCTACGTCGACGGCCAGTGGGTGGCGTTCCCGACGCACACCGAGCTCGCCCGCGCGACCTTCGACATGGTCGTCGCCGGGCGCGTCCTGGAGGACGACTCCGACGTCGCGATCATGATGGTCGAGGCGGAGGCGACGCCGGGCACGGTGGCGCTGGTCGAGGGCGGCGCCCCGGCGCCGACCGAGGAGATCGTCGCGGCGGGCCTCGAGGCCGCCAAGCCCGCGATCCGCGAGCTGTGCCGCGCCCAGCGCGAGCTGGCCGCCTCCGCGGCCAAGCCGGTCCGCGAGTACCCGGTGTTCCTGGACTACGGCGACGACGTGCTCGAGGTGCTCACCGCGGCCGTCGGCGACGAGCTCGCCGCGGCGCTGCGGATCGCCGGCAAGCAAGAGCGCGAGAACGAGCTCGACCGGGTCAAGGCGCTCGCGGTCGAGAAGGTCGGCTCGCAGTTCGACGGCAGGGACAAGGAGATCGGCGCGGCGTACCGCGCGCTGACCAAGAAGCTGGTCCGCAGGCGGGTCGTCGAGGACGGCCTGCGCATCGACGGCCGCAGCACCACCGAGATCCGCGCGCTGTCGGCCGAGGTCGACTACGTGCCGCGGGTGCACGGCTCGGCGCTGTTCGAGCGGGGCGAGACCCAGATCCTGGGCGTCACCACGCTGGCGATGCTCCGGATGGAGCAGACCGTCGACACGCTCAACCCGGATCGCACCAAGCGCTACATGCACAACTACAACTTCCCGCCGTACTCGACCGGCGAGACCGGTCGGGTCGGCTCGCCGAAGCGCCGCGAGATCGGCCATGGCGCGCTCGCCGAGCGGGCGCTGCTGCCGGTGCTGCCGAGTCGCGAGGAGTTCCCCTACGCGATCCGCCAGGTCTCCGAGGCGCTCAGCTCCAACGGCTCGACGTCGATGGGCTCGGTGTGCGCGAGCACGCTGTCGCTGCTCAACGCCGGTGTGCCGCTGCGGGCGCCGGTCGCGGGCATCGCGATGGGCCTCATCCGCGAGGGTGACAGCTACGTCACGCTGACCGACATCCTCGGGGCCGAGGACGCCTACGGCGACATGGACTTCAAGGTCGCCGGCACCCGGGACTTCGTCACCGCGCTGCAGCTGGACACCAAGCTGGACGGCATCCCGGCGAACGTGCTGGCGGGGGCGCTGCAGCAGGCCCGGGCCGCTCGGTTCGCGATCCTGGACGTCATGGCCGAGGCCATCGAGGGGCCGGACGAGATGTCCGAGCACGCCCCGCGGGTCATCTCGGTGAAGATCCCGGTGGACAAGATCGGCGAGGTCATCGGCCCGAAGGGCAAGATGATCAACCAGATCCAGGCCGACAGCGGCGCCGAGATCACCGTCGAGGACGACGGCACGATCTACATCGGCGCGGCCGACGGTACGTCGGCGGAGACGGCGCGCAGTGCCATCAACGCGATCGCCAACCCGCAGATGCCCGAGATCGGCGAGCGCTACCTCGGCACGATCGTGAAGATCACGAACTTCGGCGCCTTCGTGTCGCTCACCCCGGGCAAGGACGGGCTGCTGCACGTCAGCAAGCTCAAGCAGCTCTCCGGCGGCAAGCGGGTCGAGAAGGTCGAGGACGTGCTCAACGTCGGCCAGAAGCTGCAGGTCGAGATCACCGAGATCGACAGCCGAGGCAAGATCAGCCTGTCGCCCGCGGCCGAGGAGAACGCCACGGCCAGCGCGTGACAGATTGACGCGCCGTGCGCCTGCCCGTCGCCGGTCCGCAGCCGCGGACCGGCCACGGGTGGCCATGTCGCCTCTCCTTCCGGAATGTCCCCCGGAATGAGGAGCTTTGCTTTCGTGTCGGGCTCGCTCGATGGATGATCCTCATGCCGGCAGGGGCGGACGGCCCGCCGGACCCAGCGGAGTGACCAAGGTAGAGGCTGTGACGCAGACCGACACGACCCAGGTCCCGCCCACGCGGGCCGCGGCGCTGCTCTCCGGGCAGCCGACCGAACAGCTGCTGGCCGGGGCCGTGCGGCGCACGGTCCTGCCCGGCGGTCTGCGGGTGCTTACCGAGCACATCCCCGGCGTTCGGTCCGCGGCGGTGGGCATCTGGGTGGGCGTCGGCTCGCGAGACGAGGACCCGGCGACGGCCGGCTGCTCGCACTTCCTGGAGCATCTGCTGTTCAAGGGCACGCCGAGCCGGGACGCGCTCGCCATCAGCGCCTCGGTCGAGGCGGTCGGCGGCGACCTCAACGCCTTCACCGCCAAGGAGTACACCTGCTACTACGCGCGGGTCCTCGACGAGGACCTGCCGATGGCGATCGACGTCGTGTGCGACATGGTCGCGAACTCGCTGATCACCGCGGATGACGTCGAGGCCGAGCGTGGCGTGATCCTCGAGGAGATCGCCATGCACGAGGACGACCCCGGCGACGTCGTCCACGACGTCTTCGCCGAGGCCGTGCTCGGCTCGTCGTCGCTCGGCCGGCCGGTGCTCGGCACGATCGCCTCGATCGAGTCGCTCGGCCGGGACACGATCGCCGACTACTACCGCGCCCGTTACGCCCCGCCGGCCCTCGTGGTCGCGATCGCGGGCAACATCGACCACGACCGGACGCTCGCGCTGGTCGCCGAGGCGTTCGCCGAGAAGCTCTCCGGCCCCGCGGACGCCGCCGGGCCGCGCGGCGGCGCCTACGGCTACCCGGGCAAGCCCGGTCTGCTGGTCTCGCGCCGGCCGACCGAGCAGGCCAACGTCGTGCTCGGCACCGCGGGGATGTCCCGGCGGGACCCGCGCCGGTTCGCCCTCGGCCTGCTCTCGACGGCGCTCGGCGGCGGCATGAGCTCGCGGCTGTTCCAGGAGGTGCGCGAGAAGCGGGGCCTCGCCTACTCCGTCTACTCGTTCGCCTCGCACTTCGCCGACGCCGGCCTGTTCGGCCTTTACGCCGGCTGCACGCCCAAGCGGGCCCGCGAGGTGCTGGAGATCTGCCGCGACGAGGTCCGCCGGATCGCGGAGCACGGCATCACCCCGGCCGAGCTCGACCGGGCCCGTGGCCAGACCCGCGGCTCGCTCGTCCTCGGGCTGGAGGACACCGGCTCGCGGATGAGCCGGCTTGGGAAGGGCGAGCTCGTCCACGGCGAGCTGCTCTCCGTCGACCAGGTGCTCGAGCGGGTGGACGCGGTGACCCTCCAGGAGGTCCAGGCGATCGCCGGCGAGCTCGTCGCGCAGCCATGGGGCCTGGGCGTCATCGGCCCCTTCAAGAACGACAACGACTTCACCGCGCTGGTCTCCTAGCGCGCAAGATCGGATGCTCCCCCGCCAGGTCGCTACGCTGACGGGGTGAGGCGGGCCCGTGGATGCGCCCGCGCTGGGCGACAGGTGGTCCGGTAATGATCAATGTGGGTGTGCTCGGGGCTCGCGGGCGGATGGGCGCGACCGTATGCGCGGCGGTCGAGGCCGCCGACGACCTGGCGCTCGTCGCCGCCGTCGACGCCGCCGAGGACCGCTCGCCACTGACCAAGGCGGAGGTGGTCGTCGACTTCACCCACCCGGGCGCGGTGATGGACAACCTGCGCTGGTGCGTGGAGAACGGCCTGCACGCGGTGGTCGGCACCACCGGGTTCGACGATGATCGCCTCGCGACCGTGCGGGGCTGGCTCGCGGCGAACCCGGGGATCGGCGTGCTGGTGGCGCCGAACTTCGGCATCGCGGCGGTCCTCATGATGCGTTTCGCCGCTCAGGCCGCCCGGTTCTTCGAGTCCGTCGAGATCATCGAGCTGCACCATCCGAACAAGGTCGACGCGCCGAGCGGCACCGCCCGGCGCACCGCCGAGCTGGTCGCCGCCGCCCGCCGCGAGGCGGGTCTGCACCCGGGTGGGCCGGACGCGACCACCACCGCGCTGGACGGCGCCCGCGGCGCCACCGTCGACGGCGTCCCGGTACACGCGGTCCGGCTCAGCGGCCTGGTGGCCCATCAGGAGGTTCTCCTCGGCGGCTCGGGCGAGACCCTGACCATCCGCCACGACTCCCTCGACCGGACGTCCTTCATGCCAGGCGTCCTGCTGGCCGTCCGCCAGATCCCGACCCGCCCCGGCCTCACCGTCGGCCTGGACCCCCTGCTCGATCTCTAGCCCTACCGACGGGTCAGAGGCGGTCGCGGGCCGGGAGGTGGCGGCGCGCGTCGGGGGAGGCGGTCGAGGCGACGACGAGGCGGCCGGCGGGGTCGCGCAGGCAGCCGAAGACGGCGACGTGCAGGGGGCGCGTGGCGGGCAGGGTGAAGCCGCCGTCGAGCTCGTAGCGGGTGTTGGTGACCTTGCGGGACTGGGCCACCGGGTCGTTCGCGGCGATGGGCGGGGCGTCCTGGCGCCAGGTCACGATGACCTCGGTGCAGCCGTCCGGCCAGGTCCACCGCAGCCTGCCCGCGACGATGGCGAGGTCACGCGCCGGCTCCAGGGCGTCGGCGGGCGTGCGCGCGATCAGCTGGGTCCGGTCGTCGTCCGCGGCCTCAGGCGGCGCGCCGGCGGCGGCGCCGGACGTGCCAGCCGTGCCGGACGTACTCCCGGTCTGTTCGGTCAGCGCGCCCGGCGACCGGTCGTCGGCCGCGCCGGTGGGGGTCGGCCAGACGGCGGGTCGCGACCAGGCACCGCCGACGCCGGCGCGGACCTCGTAGCCCGGTAGCTCGGCGCCGGCCGGGACCCCGCCGTCCTCGATGAAGGTCGCCTCGGTCATGCCGACGGTGCGGGTCGCGCCGTCGGCGCCGACGCGGGTGACCCGGTAGCGCGCCGCGGGCGTTGCGGACGGCGCCCACCGGATCTCGACGGCGCCCGAGCCGCGGATGACGACCAGCGCCGTCGGCGGGGCGAGGTTCTCGGCGAGCAGGTCACGCGCCTCGGCGGAGTCCGCGACGAGGTCGAGCGCCGCGAGCGCCAGGGCGGCGCGTTCGGCCGGCGCGGTCGTGGCCGCGGACGCGAGCAGCTCGTCGGCGCGGCGGTGGCCGGCTTCGATGGCCTCGGTCACGGTGGTGAGCTCCGCCCCGTCGGGACCGGGTACGTCCCGCCCGGTCCTGGCGAGGTCGGCGGCCAGCCGCCTGGCCTGCGCCAGGCGTCGGTCCGCGACGGCCCGGGCCAGCTCCGCCCATCGCTCGCCGGCACGCCGGATGGCCGTCTCGATCTCGTCGCCGAGCGAGCGGATCGGCGGCAGCGCGCTGCCGGCGATCTCCAGGGCGCGCGCGAGCTGGTCGCTGGCCGCGATCGGCGTACCGGCCGCCAGCGCCGTCCGGGCCAGGGTGAGCGCGTCGCGCCAGTCGGGTGGCGGGTCGGCGCCCGTCCAGTCGTCCGACCCGCCTCGCGCCGGGGGCACGGAGGGCGTCGTGAGCACGGGCGGCGTCGTTCGCGCGCCGGCGCGGGGTCCCGCGCGGGAATCGGCCCGCCGGGTGTCCCGGCTGTCGGCCGGAGTGGCGACGCCCGCGTCGTCGACGCCGGCCTCGCGGGCAAGCGCCCGCACGACCGCGGCCGCCCGGGCTGGGTCGAGCCCCTCAGCCTGCGCGGCTGTGACCAGCGCGGCGGCGTCGGCCGGCAGCAGCCGGTCCTCGACCAGCACCGCGGCCGCCAGCCGCGGCCGCAGCAGGTCGGCCGCCGCCGCGGCGAGCCCGTCGAGGTACGCCTCGGGGTCGCCGTCGACGAGCAGGTTGGTCACGGCGGCGAGCAGGTCGTCCAGCAGGGCGCGGCGCCGGTCGGGCCGGCGGGCGCGGTTGCGGGCGAGGGCCTCGTCGCGCATCGCGCGGATCGCGTCCCGGTCGGTGCCCGGGGGCACGCCGAGCAGCTCGAACAGGCTGCGCGGCGGGTCCTCGCCGACGATCCGGCCCAGCTCGTCGAGGTCCGAGCGGACCTGGCGGAGCACCTCCGGCGGCACCGGCCGCCGGGTGGTGCGCTCGGCCGCGCCGGCCCCGACCCGGCGGTGGCGCGCGATGCGCCGCTCGAACTCGTCGTCGCCGAGGCCGGCGTCCCTGGCGATCTTCCGCAGGCCCGGGATCTTGTCCTCGGGCAGCCCGCCGAACCGCTCGACGAGCCGCGCCACGGCCGCGTCCACGGCGGCGAACCGACCGTCCTCGCGTTCCGCCCTGGCCTGGGCCACCCGCGCGGCGAGCTCCGTGCGGGCCGCGCGGGTCCTCAGCGCCTCCGTGAGCTCGCTGTGCCGGGCCAGCAGGGCGAGCACGACGCCCCGGTAGCGGGGATGGTCGCGGCTGCGCTGCCAGAACGCCCAGACCTCGTCGATCCGGGCGGTGACGGCCGCGTCGTCGAGGGCGGCGACGTCTTCCAGCGGTATGTCGTAGATCTCGAACGGGTCACTGTGCTCCGCGCCGCCCCGGGCGTGGATGGGCGCGAGCACCCGGCTGCGGTAGTCGTTGGCGTCGAACGGCCGCAT
This sequence comes from Pseudofrankia saprophytica, assembly GCF_000235425.2. Taxonomy (NCBI): domain Bacteria; kingdom Bacillati; phylum Actinomycetota; class Actinomycetes; order Frankiales; family Frankiaceae; genus Pseudofrankia; species Pseudofrankia saprophytica. Next base: position 87,381 of record NZ_KI912267.1, on the reverse strand, counting down.
GGTCAGGTCCATCCGGTCGGCGGACCGCCGAGTCCGCCGCGCCCGAAGCCCGGCCCCGGGCCGCCGGGGTCGGGGCTGCCGCCGGGCTTCTCGCCGGGCTTGGCGGCCCGGCCGGCATCCCTGGAGCGCCGTGCCCGCGCGACCTGTTCGCGTTCCCTGGCGACGTCGGCCTGGCTCAGCGCCGCGGACGTCTCCACCCGCACGGTCAGCGGCTGGTCGGCCAGCCCCTCGTGCCGGGCGGTGACCTCCAGCATCCCGTCGAAGCCCATCCGGAAAGTGATCTCGATCTCGGTGCCGGCGGGGTAGCCCGGCGGGATGCCGATGATCTCGGCCGCGGCAATGATCTTGTTGTCCTCGATCCGGCGGGACTCGGTGCCGCCCGCCTGCTCGACGACGTAGACGGTGACGGCGTCCTGGTCGTCGCGCACCGTGCCGAACGGCCGGCGCACGATCACCGGCAGCCGGTCGTTGCGGTGCACCAGGAAGACCGCGCCGTGGTCGCCGAACCGGTCGAGCGCGAGCACCCCGAAGCCGCGCGAGATGACGTTGACGACCTGCACCTCGACGGTGCGGCGAACCCGCGCTGCGGGCAGGCCCAGCGCCTCGGCCAGCCGGCCGCAGGCGGCCTCCAGGTCGGCCTGGTCGGCGGCGTCGACGCCGGCGCCGTCGGGCAGCTGGCCACGGGTCACCAGGTCGTTGATGACGAGGCGTTCGAGCGCCTTCTTCTCGCCGTACAGGGCGGCACCCCGCGCGACCGCCAGGTCGGGGTCGGAGAGCTCGACCGGGACGCCGAACTCCTCCGACAGCCGCCGGCCCACCGCCGGCATCCGCGAGGCGCCACCGACGAGCAGCACCCGGTCGACGCCACGCACCCCGCGGGCCCGCGCGGCCTCGACCGCGGCCTTCGTGAGGGTGATCGTGCGGTCGAGCAGGCCCCCGGTCAGCCGCTCGAGCTCGGCGCGGGTCAGCTCGACGTCGAGCTTCGCGCCGGCGTGCTCGATCCGCGCGGTCGTGGCCGTGCTGTCGGTGAGCTCGCGGCGGGCGCGTTCGGCGGCGAGCGTCAGCGTCTGCGTGGCCTCGCCGTCGTCGAGCAGGTCGGGCAGTGACGGGTGCGCGGCGGCGAACGCGTCCGCCAGGTGCAGCACCAGCTTCTCGTCCCAGTCGGCGCCGCCGAGCTGGTGGTCGCCGTCGATCGCGACGACGGAGACCCGGCGGTCGGCGAGCTCGACGATCGTCACGTCGAACGTGCCACCGCCCAGGTCGTAGACGAGCGCGACCTCCTCGTCGGCGGCGCCGGGACCCGCGAGGGTGCGCCGGTTGCCGACCTCGAAACGGGCGAAACCATAGGAGAGCGCGGCGGCGGTCGGCTCGTTGATGACGTCGATGACGTTCAGCCCGGCGTACTCGCCGGCGAGCACCGTGGCCCGCCGTTCCTCGTCGCCGAAGTAGGCCGGGACGGTGATGACGACGTCGCGGACCGGCTCGCCGCCGGTGAGCTCCGCGTCCGAGATCAGCGCCGCCAGGATGAGGCCGCTGATCGCCGGGGCGGACCAGGCCGTTCCCGGCGGCGCTGTGGCCGGCACGAACCGCCAGTCGCCCTCGCCCATCTTCCGCTTGACCAGCGAGCACACGTCGTCCGGCCGCGCGCGGGAGAGCTGGCGGGCGGTCTCGCCGGTGATGTAGTCGTCGGGGCCGACGAACAGCACGACGCTGGGCAGGGTCATCGAGCCGTCGAGCAGCGGCACGATCTCTGCCTCGCCGGCGGGGGAGACCCGGGCCAGGCAGCTGAACGTGGTGCCGAGGTCGATGCCGAACACCGTGCCGTCGCCGGACATACCGGACAGCCCGGATGAGCCCCCTCGTCGTGCGCGCACGGCCAGAAACCTATCCGCTTCGGGACCACATGTGGCCAGCCGTCGGGTGCGCGACGTTGACAGGGACTCCCGGCCACCGCCCGTCGACCGTCCGTTGGCGTCCCGTCGCCGTGGCTCGACCCGTGACTGATCATCGGCAACCGGTAGAGTGCGCAGCGTGTACCTCTCCCGACATCGGTGATCGACCACGGCGATCCATGCCGTGTGTCGTCTCCCACCCATCCGAGTCGATGTGAGAGGTCAGGTTCCGCCGCGATGAGCGATGTCCCGATCGTCAGGCCCGTCCCGATCAGTGGCTTCCCCGAATGGCTGCCCGGCGTGCGGGCCGTGGAGCAGAACTGGCTCGACCGGATCCGCGCGACCTTCGAGCGCTACGGCTTCTGCTCGGTCGAGACGCCGTCGGTCGAGTCGCTCGACGTGCTCGCCGCGAAGGGCGAGACCTCCCAGGAGGTCTACGCGCTGCGCCGGCTGCAGGCCGAGACGGGCGACGACAGCGGCCGGCTGGGGCTGCACTTCGACCTGACGGTGCCGTTCGCCCGCTACGTCGCCGCGCACTTCAACGAGCTGGCCTTCCCGTTCCGCCGCTACCAGATCCAGCGGGTCTGGCGAGGCGAGCGGCCGCAGGAGGGCCGGTTCCGCGAGTTCACCCAGTGCGACATCGACGTCATCAACGTCGACCAGGTGCCGCTCTACTTCGACGCCGAGCTGCCGCGCATCGTCCACGAGGTGCTCACCGACCTCGGGGTGCCGGCCTGGACGCTGAACGTCAACAACCGCAAGCTGCTGCAGGGCTTCTACGAGGGCCTCGGGATCGACGACCCGGTGGCGGTGATCCGGGTCGCGGACAAGCTCGACAAGATCGGCGCGGACGGCGTCGAGAAGCTGCTCGTCGGGACGGTGGGCCTGTCCGCCACGCAGGCCCGCGCGGTGCTCGACCTGGCGGCGGTCAAGGCCGACGGGTCGGCCGGCGTCATCGAGGCGGTCGGCCGGCTGGGCGTCAAGTCCGACCTGCTCTCCGAGGGCCTGGACGAGCTGTCGTTCGTCCTCGACGAGCTCGCCGACCTGCCGGCGGGCAGCGTCGTCGCCGACCTGTCGATCGCCCGCGGGCTGGACTACTACACGGGCACGGTCTACGAGGCGAAGTTCGTCGACTGGCCCGGCTTCGGCAGCATCTGCTCCGGCGGCCGCTACGACGACCTGGCTGGCTCGTTCATCCGGCGCAGCCTGCCCGGCGTCGGCATCTCCATCGGCCTCACGCGGATCTTCGCCAAGCTCGTCGCCGAGGGCCTGATCACGCCCGGCCCGGCGAGCCCCGCGGACGTCCTGGTCGTCATCCCGAGCGACGAGCGCCGGCGCGCCGCGGTCGCGACGGCCGCCCGGCTGCGTGCCCGCGGCCTGAAGGTGGAGACCTACCACCAGGCCGACAAGCTCGCCAAGCAGATCCGCTACGCCTCCCGCAAGGGCATCGGCGCGGTGTGGTTCCCCCCGTTCGAGGACGGCCGCGACCACGAGGTCAAGGACATGGCCACCGGCGACCAGGCCCCCGCCGACCCGGAGACCTGGACGCCCTGACGCATTGCCTCCCTCGGCCCGGTCCGACCAGGTACCGGTTACAGGTCCGCGTACTGGTCCGGGCCCGGGTCCGGGTGTCGTAGGCGGCGGTTACGGTGGATCGGCAACGGGTGGGTCGGTCGTGGAGGTGGCAGTGCGAGTTCAGGTGATCGCGCGGACGGAGTTCCTCCCGCCGGCCGACGTGCCGTGGGAGACCGACGCCGACGGCGGCCAGGCGCTGGCCGAGTTCGCGGGCCGGGCCTGCTACCAGAGCTGGAGCAAGCCGAACCCGGCGACCGCGACGAACGCCGGCTACCTGCGGCACATCCTCGAGGTGGGCCACCTGTCGGTGCTCGAGCACGGCACCGTCACGCTCTACTTCACCGGCATCTCCCGCAGCCTCACCCACGAGCTGGTCCGCCACCGGCACTTCTCCTACAGCCAGCTCTCCCAGCGCTACGTGCCCGAGCGGGACGCCGAGATGGTCGAGCCGGACGTGATCGCCGCCGACCCGGAGCTGCACGCGATCTTCGAGGAGGCGACGGCCGCGTCCCTGGCCGCCTACTCGAAGCTGCTGGAAGGCCTGGAGAAGCACTTCGCCGAGGTCGCGGCGCCCACGTCGCGGCGCAAGCAGGCCCGGCAGGCCGCCCGTGCGGTGCTGCCGAACGCCACCGAGACCAGGATCGTCGTCACCGGCAACTACCGCGCCTGGCGGCACTTCATCGCGATGCGCGCCAGCGAGTCCGCGGACGTCGAGATCCGCGAGCTCGCCGTCGCGGTCCTGCGGGCGCTGCGGGAGGTCGCGCCGAACGTGTTCGCGGACTTCCGCCTCTCCGCGCTCGACGACGGCACCGAGATCGCCTCCAGCCCGCTCGTTTCCGAGGGATAGTCGCCGCCTGCCCGCTGCCCCGTGATTCGGAAGGGGCGCCCGTCGCCGTGAACCCGAAGGGGCGTAACGGGCAAGTAGCTATGTGAGCGCAGACACCGGGGCCAGAGCAGATGTCGCGGCCGTCGTGGGCGGCTGGCCCGCCCGGCCCGGCCGAGCGGCGGGAGCCCGCGAGGCGGTGGCCGGTCCGGAACGGCCGGCCGGCGCCGAGCGGGAGCGGACGGCGACCGACGCGCAGGTCGTCGCGCGTTCGGTCGACGTGCCGGCGGACTTCGCCGAGCTGTTCGACCGGCACGCCCCGGCGATCCACCGCTACCTCGCCCGCAGGGCGGGCCAGCAGATCGCGGATGACCTGGTGGCGTCGACCTTCCTGGTCGCCTTCGAGCGCCGGGGGAGCTACGACGTCACCAGGGCCGATGCCCGGCCCTGGCTGTACGGCATTGCCTCCAACCTCCTCGGCCGGCACCGCCGGGACGAGGAGCGCAGGCTGCGAGCCTATGGCCGCGCCGGCGCGGACACCTTGGCCGAAGACGGGATCGAGCGTGCCCTGGAACGGGTGGACGCTCAGGCGTCGAAGAGAGCCGTCGCGGCGGCCATGGCCGAGCTGTCCGCCGAGGACCGGGACGTGCTGCTGTTGTTCGCCTGGGCCGCGTTCTCCTATGCGGAGATCGCCGAGGCCGTCGGCGTCCCGGTCGGCACGGTGCGCTCACGCCTGAACCGCGCGCGGCGTCGCCTGCGCGCCACCCTTGGCGCCGGCGACCCGCGCCCGATCGAGGAGGGCCACCATGCATGACTGGCTGCCCGCGGATGGCCGGATGACCGGCCGCGAGGGGCACGAGCGGACAGACGAGGGCGGGAGGCGCCTCGCGCGCCCACGGAACGAGCCGGCCTCGGACGAGGTGGCTGCCCGCGCCGAGCTGGCATCACTGGCGCTGCTGTGGGACGACGTGGGGGAGCCCGGCCCTGACCGGCTCGCCGACGCCCGCCGGCGCCTCCTGGACCGCGCGGCGTTGGCTGGCGACGGGACCGCCCCGGCCCCCAGCTCTCACCAGGAGGGCCGCCCCGCGCGGAACGCCGGGAAGGCCCGCCGCCGCCCTCGGGTCACGGCACGCCGGGCCGTCGCGGTCGCGGCCGCGGCGGTGATCGTTGCAGGCGGCCTGTTCGCCGTCGACACGCTGACCGTGGACGGCACGGCCGGGGCCACGGCCGAGGCCGCCTCGCTGCTGGAGCAGGCAGCGGCCAGCTCGGCGGCGACGCCCGACCCGCCGGTCGGCCCGTCCCAGTATCGGAAGATCACGAACCGGGGCAGGGACGTCTTCTTCGTGGACGAAGGGCCCGGCAAGCAGCTCAGCTGGCAGGGCGACGAAGTCAACGAGACCTGGATCCCGGGCGACCCGGCGAAGCCGTGGGTCCTGCGCAGGACCGTTCCCGGCGGGATGGAGTGGCGGCTGGACAAGAACGGCGTGCCGCGGGCGACGCCGCTCCCCCAGCCCCCGACCGAGCTGGTCCGCGCGGCCGGCGGCGCGTTCCACGGGCCCGTCACCCCCAGCTGGCAGACCCCGACGCCGGAGTTCATCGCCGGCCTGCCTCGTGACCCGGACCAGCTTCTCGGCCGGATCTACCACGACTCGGCGGGCCAGGGTAAGTCGAAGGACGGCGAGGCGTTGGTCTTCATCGCGGACCTGCTGCGAGGCGGATTCGTGCCGGCGGACCTTCGTGCCGCCCTGTTCCGCGCGGCGAGTGGCATCCCCGGCGTCGCGGTCACGGATCATGCCGCGAACCTGGCCGGCAAGGACGGCGTCGCGGTCGGTCGCGATGAGGATCCCGAGGTCCGCCAGGAGATCATCTTTGATCCGGCGACGGGTGAGTACATCGGCGAGCGGGAGGTTGTCCTGGTTGACGACGCGAAGATCCGCCTGCCCAAGGGCGCCACTCTCGCCTACACGGCGGTGACGACCGAGGTGGTCGACTCCGCTCCCTAGAAGCCCGTGGCTCTCTGGGGTCCGTGGCTCCCAGGGGTCCGCGACACCGTCCTCGCGAGGCACGCACGGGACTCCGACCGGTGGCACTACAGGCCTGCCGGGTCACACTCCTAGAGACTGAGGTCATGACGGCTGAGGTAGGTGGACATGTCCTCGGCGCCACGGGGGAGTGGTCGAATGAACCTGTGCGCCCGCCGAGCCAGCCGGGCTGGCTGGGACGGCGCGCGTCCTGACGGGCGTCACCCGTCCCAGCCAGCCCGATAACCGGCCTCGACAGGAAAGAGCCAGCCGATGACCGGTGCCGCGGACCTCGCCACCTCCCGGCCAGCCGAGCCCATCGCCGACCCGCCGACGCGCCCGAGCGTCGGCGGGTCGGCGCCGCTCACGGATGAGGAGGTGGCGCTGCTCGACGCTTACTGGCGGGCGGCGAACTACCTGTCCGTCGGGCAGATCTACCTGCTGGACAACCCGCTGCTGCGGGAGCCGCTCCAGCGGGAGCACATCAAGCCGCGCCTGCTCGGCCACTGGGGCACCACCCCGGGCCTCAACCTGGTCTACGCGCACCTCAACCGGGTGATCAAAGAGCGCGACCTGGACATGATGTACGTCATCGGTCCTGGGCACGGCGGCCCCGGCATCGTCGCGAACGCGTACCTCGAGGGCACCTACTCCGAGGTCTACCCGACGATCAGCCAGGACGAGGCCGGGCTGCGCCGGCTGTTCCGGCAGTTCTCGTTCCCGGGCGGAATTCCCAGCCACGTCGCCCCGGAGACGCCCGGTTCGATCCACGAGGGCGGCGAGCTGGGCTACGCCCTGGCGCACGCCTATGGCGCCGCCTTCGACAACCCCGACCTGGTGGTCGCCTGCGTCGTCGGGGACGGCGAGGCCGAGACCGGCCCGCTCGCGGCCAGCTGGCACTCGAACAAGTTCCTCGACCCGGCCCGCGACGGCGCGGTCCTGCCGATCCTGCACCTCAACGGCTACAAGATCGCGCAGGCGACCGTGCTCGCCCGCATCCCCGAGGCCGAGCTGGACGCGTTGATGCGCGGCTACGGCTACGCGCCGCTGCACGTCACCGCCGGCGCCGACGATGACCCGGCCGAGGCGCACCGCCGGCTCGCCGCCGTCCTGGACGAGGCGTTCGACGAGATCGCCAGGATCCAGGAGGAGGCCAGGGCGGCGCTGGCCGCGGGCAGGGACGTGGTCCGGCCAGCCTGGCCGATGGTGGTGCTTCGTACCCCGAAGGGCTGGACCGGGCCGCGTACGGTCGGCGGCCTGCCCGTCGAGGGCACCTGGCGCGCGCACCAGGTGCCCATCACCGACGTGCGGGACCACCCGGACCGGATCGACGAGCTCGCCGACTGGATGCGCGGCTACCGGCCCGAGGAGCTGTTCGACGCCACCGGCCGGCCGCGCCCTGAGCTGGCGGCGCTCGCGCCGGCGGGGCGGCGGCGGATGAGCGCCAGCCCACACGCCAACGGCGGCGAGCTGCTGCGCGACCTCGCCCTGCCCGACTTCCGCGAGTACGCCGTCGACGTGCCGGCGCCCGGCACGTCGTCGACCTCGGCGACGACCGTGCTCGGCCAGCTGCTGCGCGACCTCATCCGGGACAACCCGAGCACGTTTCGCCTGATGGGCCCCGACGAGACCGCCTCGAACCGGCTCGGCGCCGTCTTCGACGTCACCGACCGGGTCTGGGAGGGCGAGATCCTGCCGACCGACGAGCACCTCGCCCGGGCCGGCCGGGTGATGGAGGTGCTCTCCGAGCACCTGTGCCAGGGCTGGCTGGAGGGCTACCTGCTCACCGGCCGGCACGGCCTCTTCTCCTGCTACGAGGCGTTCATCCACATCGTCGACTCGATGGTCAACCAGCACGCGAAGTGGCTGAAGACGACCCGCGAGATCCCGTGGCGCCGCCCGATCGCGTCGCTCAACTACCTGCTCACCAGCCATGTCTGGCGCCAGGACCACAACGGCTTCTCCCACCAGGACCCCGGCTTCATCGACCACGTCGTGAACAAGAAGGCGGAGGTCGTCAGGGTCTACCTGCCGCCGGACACGAACACGCTGCTGTCGGTCGCCGACCACTGCCTGCGCAGCAGGGACTACATCAACGTGATCGTCGCCGGCAAGCAGCCGGCGCTGAACTACCTGACCATGGAGCAGGCGATCGCCCACTGCACCCGCGGCCTGGGCATCTGGGACTTCGCCAGCAACGACCAGGACAGCGCCGATGGCGGCCCCGGCGCCGGTGACGGGCTTCCGGATGTGGTGATGGCGTGCGCCGGCGACGTGCCGACGCTCGAGACGCTGGCCGCCGTGGACCTGCTGCGCCGCCACATCCCCTGGCTGCGGGTCCGGGTGGTGAACGTCGTCGACCTGATGGCCCTGCAGAGCGAGAGCGAGCATCCGCACGGCATCTCCGACGCCCGGTTCGACGCGCTCTTCACTCCCGACCGGCCGGTCATCTTCGCCTACCACGGGTACCCGTGGCTGATCCACCGGCTGACCTACCGGCGGACCAACCACCACAACATCCATGTCCGCGGCTACATCGAGGAGGGAACCACCACGACGCCGTTCGACATGGTGATGATGAACGGCCTCGACCGCTTCCACCTGGTCGCCGACGTGATCGACCGGGTGCCGTCGCTGGGCGCGCGGGCCGCGCACGTCCGCCAGGCGATGGTCGACGAGCGGCTGCGGGTCCGCGCCTACACCCGCCAGCACGGCGAGGACCCGCCCGAGATCCGCGACTGGGTCTGGCCGTACTGATCTGGCCGTGCTGATCTGGCCCTACTGACCGAGACGGGCGGCGCCGTGGACGTGCTGGTGGTCAATGCGGGCTCGGCGACGCTCAAGCTCGCGCTCGTCGCGCCGGACGAGACGCTGCTCGGCGCGCGCGAGCTGGCCGCTCCCGCCGGCCGCGTCGACCTGGCGGAGTTGCGCGCGGCGGTCGGCGAGCTGCTCGCCCGGCGGAGCGCCGAGCGAGCCGAACGAGCCGAGCGGGCCGAGGCGGCCATGGGCCCGGTCGCCGTCGGCCACCGGATCGTGCACGGCGGCACCGCGTTCGTCGCGCCGGTCCGCGTCGACGACGCGGTGGCCGCGCGCCTGGCCGAGCTGACGGCGCTCGCGCCGCTGCATCAGCCGGCGGCACTGGCCGCGCTCGACGCGGTGCGCGAGGTGCTGCCGGACGCCGTCCAGGTCGCGTGCTTCGACACCGCGTTCCACGCCACCCTGCCGCCGGCCGCCGCCACCTACGCGGTGCCGGCGGTCTGGCGGGAGCGGTACGGCATCCGCCGCTACGGCTTTCACGGGCTTTCGCACGCCTACGCGTCCCGCCGCGCGGCCGAGCTCGTGGCCGTCGTGACCCCCGCGGGCGCCGTGACCGCCGGGAGCGTCGCCGGCGCCGCGGGCGCCCGTCGCGTCGTCACCTGCCACCTCGGGTCGGGCGCGTCGCTCGCGGCCGTCCGCGACGGGGCGAGCGTCGACACGACCATGGGGTTCACGCCGCTGGAGGGGCTGGTCATGGCCACCCGGTCCGGCGACGTCGACCCGGGGCTGCTGCTGTGGCTCCAGACGTCGGTGGGGATGAGCGCCAGGGATCTCACTGAGGCGCTCTTTCACGCCTCCGGGCTGGCCGCGCTCGCCGGCACCTCGGACATGCGCGCCGTCGTCGAGCGGGCCGGTCGCGGCGAGGAGGACGCCGGGCTGGCCTTGGCGGTCTACCTGCGCCGGCTGCGCGCCGGGATCGCGGCGATGGCGGCCTCGCTCGGGGGCCTGGACGCCCTCGTGTTCACCGGCGGCGTCGGTGAGCGCTCGGCCCAGGTCCGTGCCGCCGCGGCCGACGGCCTCGCCTTCCTCGGCGTCGCCGTCGACCCGGTCCGCAACGCGGAGCACGATCCGGCCGCCAGCGAGGACACCGACCTCACGGCCGCCGGGGCATCCGTCCGCACCTTCGTGGTCGCCGCTCGTGAGGACCTGGAAATCGCCCGCGGCGTCCGCGGGATCTTGTCGGAAGAGCGACAGCCGGGGGCGGCCCGAACGGGTGAAGCGCCGCCGATGGGCACGTCTGCGGCGTAACGGCCCGTCAACCGGCAGGCACTAGAAGACGACAAATCTCCCATTCGGGTGTAGCTTGCCCGGACGAACGTCTGGCAGCGCCGTTTCTGTTCATCTTGTTCATCGGTAGAGATCCTGGTGGGGATCGCTGTTGCGGCCGTACTCGGTCGCGGGGGCTGGCCAGCGAGCCGAAGCGGATACGCCATGATCTTCCGGAGCCGTAGGCGTCCGGAGAAGAAGGGTTGCGTCATGCCAAGAATCGGAGGTCGCGACCTCGCGACCGGCGACATCGGGGTCATGGGGGCTGGCCTCCTCATGTTCATCTTCAGCTTCCTGCCTTGGTACGGCGTGAAGTTCGGTAGCGCGAGCGCCAGCGCGAACGCCTGGAACATGGGGTTCGCCGCCTGGTTCTCCGTCCTGCTCTGCCTGGCCGTCGCCGGGCTCGTCGCCGCGCAGGTGTTCGCCGGGTTCCGGGTGCCCACGCTCGGCCCGGTCCAGCCGGCGCTGGCGTTCGTCGGCGCCGGTGGGCTCGCGGTGGTGCTGATCCTGCTCCGCTGGGTGACCTACGACCGGCCCGACGACGGGGACGCCTCCCTGTTCGGCGGGTCGATCGAGGCCGGCGCGCGGGCGGGGACCTACCTCGGCCTGATCGCCGCCATCGCGCTCACCGTGTTCGCCTTCCTTCGGTTCCGCAGCGGCGACACCACGCCGGCGGGTGGCCCCCAGCCGCCGTACGGCCAGCCGCAGGGGTGGCCGCAGGGCACGCAGCCCGGTCAGTGGCCGCAGGGGCAGCAGCAGGTCCCGCCGGGAACGTGGCAGCAGCAGCCCCCGCAGGGCGGTTGGCAGCAGCCCCCGCAGGGGCAGCCGCAGGGCGGCTGGCAGCAGCAGCCCCAGCCGCCGCAGGGCGGTTGGCAGCAGCAGCCGCCGCAGGGCGGCTGGCCGGGCGGCCAGCAGTAGTCAGCCGGCCCGCGGCGCCGACGCGTTCGGCGCCGCGCCGGCCGAGGCGCCCGGGCGAGAGCACAACCGTCTCGCCCGGGCGCCTCTTCGGCTTGGTCAGTCAGGCCGACCGGTCAGGGGCGTCGCCGCTGACCACTTCGCCGATCCGGCAGGGACCCCGTTCGCCGATCCGGCAGGGGCTCCGGGCGTGACCGCGGTACCCGCCGAGTCGGCGGGCTGGTGCCAGCCGAGGGCGCGCAGGCCGGAAAGAACGGCGAGCGCCACCAGCAACGCGAGCAGGGTGGCCTTGAGCGGTCCGAGCACCCAGGCGGCGAGACTGCTGCGCTCGCGGGTGAGCAGGATCGTCGCGGCGAACGACGACGGGACGGCGATGACCGCCACCGCGTCCGGGCCGAGCTCGACCGGCAGCGCCGCGAGGCCCACCGCCAGCGCCATGAGGACGCTGATGGCGACGGTCACCCGGGAGACGTCCGGCGATACCGACAGGCCGACCGCCAGGCGCGCTCGGCTCGGTCGGCGCACGTCGGTCGTGTAGTACGCGTACACCTCGCGGTTGTCCTGCACGTCCTCGACGTAGGTCCGCTCGACCGGGTCGTCGTAGAGGTCGAGGACGACCGGGTGGCTGATCTCGATGCTGCTGTCGTCCGTGCCGATGCTGACGTGGTAGCTGCCCACGCCTGGGTCCAGGTCGACCAGGGCCATCGGACTGGTCATCGCCAGGCTCCCGGTCACCCATCGCCACCGGGATGTGTACTGCCGGGCGGGCGGGTGGCGGACCAGCAGCGCGCGCCGCTCCTCGGTCATCTTGATCAGTGACGGGCGGTAGGGGTCGACGGCGACCTGCGCCAGCGCCTCCCAGCGCCGGCCGTACTCGGCGATCGTCGAGAGCACCGGCACCGCCCGCGGGCCGGCGGCCGCCAGCTCGTCGACCCAGTCGACGAACGCCGTCAGATACCGCTCGACGTCTTCGACGGTCGGGTCGTCGGGCAGCTCGGGGTCGCGCCGCAGCTCGCCGGCCGCGAGCAGCAGCGTGTCGGCGCTGGACAGTGGGTCGAACGGCTCGTCCAGCGCCGCGAGCAGCACTCCCTGCGCCCCTTCGACGAGTCCGGTCCAGCGGTGCAGCGTCGCCTCGGGCACCGCCAGGTCGGCCTCCCTGGCCAGATACTCCCCAAGGGCGCGCAGCGACAGCGGCCGGGCCGTCAGCGCGTCCAGGGGGCGGCGCTGCGGCATCAGGCGTGGCCGGTTGCCCGCGAGCCGGCCGGGCCGGAACCGGCTGATCGCGTCGACCATGCGCCGGGCGTCCGGTGGCGGCAGGTGACCGATCTCCTCCGCCAGCAGGGCGACGACATATCCCTGGATCGCGACCGAGGTGGTGTACGGCACCAGATGGGCGTCGGATCCACCTGGGCCGGCGAGGTTGAACGCGACCAGGGCCCGCTTGGGCAGCGTCGAGACCGGCAGCAGCAGTGAGACCTCGGCGGGCAGCCGGCCGCGGGTGTCGAGTCGCCGGGTCGGTGGCACGACGGAGTTCAGCAGGCCGTCCAACGGCCCCCAGTTGATCGAGCGTGCGAGCTTGGCCCGGTTCGCGGACAACAGGGTGAACTGGTCGACGACCCGGCGGCGCACCCCGCGCAGCTCCGGCGGCGGTACGAGCAGCGCCGTCGTGACCTCATGGACGTCGGTCAGGTCGAGGATCGGCGCCGCGTCCGCGTCGTCCCGACGCCGCCAGCGGCGTAGCGCGTCGGCGCCCCGTGACCCGGCACCGCCTCCCGGGGGCGAGCCCACGCCGACCATCAGCGCTCCGTCAGGTACAGGGCCGTCAGAGTGATGGACACGGTCGCACATTAGGCGCTTTCCCGCCGATTCCGCTCAGGACGGTCCAGCGGCTCCGGCGCCGCGCGGACCGGGCCGGCCCTACCGGGCGAGCCGACGGGCCGCGCACGGTGGCGGCGTCCGATACCCTGATCGCAGACCCATGGCCGATGTCGCGGGCACGGTGACCGTCGGCGCATCTTGGTGTAGGCGGATCGTGGTTGTCGGTGTGGCGCGGCGGTTGCTGTTACAGCGCAGCCGTTGGGACCGCGCGGCGGCCGTCGAGACAGCACAGTCGAGAAGCAACGGGCGGTTGATCATGCCGAAGAACTTCGGGCTTGGCGTCTCGGTACGCAGGTCCCCGGTGGTGGGCGGTCGGTCGCTGGCCCGCCTGGGTCGTCGCGAGCTGTGGCAGCGCCTCGACCGGAACATGCTGGTCTTCGGCCGCCTGGGTCCCCGGGCGTCGCGTGCCTCCGAGCAGCGCTGACTCGGGCGCGCCGGCCGCCCGGGTGGCGGGCTCGTGGGCGCGACGGCGCTCTGGGCGGGAGAATGACGCTGGCGGTGCGCGGGCGCGGCGCCGGAGCGGCGGCTGGCTTTGGCGTTGATGGACGCGAGGGGTCCCCGCGGATCCGCCTGCCGAGCCTGGCCGGGCCGGATGTACTGATCAGCGCCGACCACCTCATGGCGGATCGGTGGGGAAGCAGGGAAGTCGGAGGTGCCAGCTAGCGTGGCCGGTATGTCAGTGTTGCCCCCCGCGCCGTTCGGGCGCCTGATCACCGCGATGGTGACGCCCTTCCTCCCGGACGGCGCTCTCGATCTCGACGGTGCCGCGGCGCTGGCCTCCCACCTCGTGGACGCCGGCAACGACGGTCTGGTGATCAGTGGCACCACTGGCGAGTCGCCGACCACCTCGGACGCGGAGAAGGACCAGCTGCTCCGGGTGGTCCGTGGGGCCGTCGGTGACCGCGCCACCGTGATCGCGGGGGTCGGTACCAACGACACCCGGCACACCGCCGAGCTGGCCAGGGCCGCCGAGCGGGCTGGCGCGGATGGCCTGCTGGTCGTGACGCCCTACTACAGCAAGCCGCCGCAGGCCGGTCTCGCCCGGCACTTCCGGACGGTCGCGGACGCCACCGGCCTGCCCGTCATGATCTACGACATTCCGGGGCGGACCGGCGTGCCAGTCGCCAGCGAGACGCTGCTCGCGCTCGCCGAGCACCCGAACATCGTTGCGGTGAAGGACGCGAAGGGCGACCTGGAGAGCTCCTCGCGGGTCATCGCGAACTCGACGCTGGCGTACTACTCCGGCGACGACGCGCTCACCCTGCCGCTGCTCTCGGTCGGTGCCGTCGGCCTCGTCAGCGTGGTCGCGCACGTCGGGACACCCGCCCTAAGAGCAATGATCGCGGCCTTCGATGCCGGCGATCTGATAAGCGCGCGACGCATACACCACGGCCTGCTGCCCATCTTCAAGGGCATCTTCCGAACTCAGGGAGTGATTACAACGAAGGCCGCTCTAACCTTGCGAGGCCTGCCTGCTGGGCCGGTTCGCCCGCCGCTGGTCGACGCCACCGCCGCGGAGATCGACCAGCTCCGCCTGGACCTGGCCGCGGCGGTGCTGGAGCCGCCCGCGGCGCCGGCGTTCGCCGCCGCGCCTGTGGGGGCGAACGCCTCATGAGCCGTCCGCACCCGGGGCTCGGGGCCCCGCCGCCGCTGCCGGTCGAGGGCCTACGGATCATCCCGCTCGGTGGTCTCGGCGAAATCGGCCGGAACATGACTGTCTTCGAGCACGACGGCCGGCTGTTGATCGTCGACTGCGGCGTGCTGTTCCCGGAGACCGACCAGCCCGGCGTCGACCTGATCCTGCCGGACTTCACCGCGATCCGGGACCGTCTCGACGACATCGAGGCGATCATCCTCACGCACGCCCATGAGGATCACATCGGCGCGGTTCCCTACCTGCTGCGCGAGCGAGCCGACATTCCGCTGGTCGGCACCCGGCTGACGCTGGCACTCATGGTCGCCAAGCTCCAGGAGCACCGGATCAAGCCGGTGACCATGCAGATCACCGAGGAGCAGAAGCACGGCTTCGGCCCGTTCGAGTGCGAGTTCCTCGCCGTCAACCACTCGATCCCGGACGCCGTCGCGGTCGCGATCCGCACCGCCGCCGGGCTGGTGCTGCACACCGGCGACTTCAAGATGGACCAGCTGCCGCTCGACGGCCGGCTCACCGACCTCGGCGGGTTCGCCCGCCTCGGCCTGGAGGGCATCGACCTGCTGATGTCCGACTCGACGAACGCGGAGGTACCCGGCTTCGTCACGTCGGAGCGGGAGATCGCCCCCGTGCTCGACGGGGTGTTCCGGGAGGCCGGCAAGCGGATCATCATCGCGAGTTTCGCCAGCCACGTGCACCGGGTGCAACAGGTCCTCGACGCCGCCGAGGCGCACGGCCGTTCGGTCTGCTTCATCGGCCGCTCGATGATCCGCAACATGGGCGTCGCGCGTGATCTGGGCCTGCTGCGGGTGCCGCCCGGCCTGGTCATCGACGCCCGCGACATCGAGTCGCTGCCTGACCGCAACATCTGCCTGGTCTGCACCGGCTCGCAGGGCGAACCGCTGTCGGCGCTGTCGCGGATGGCCAACCGCGACCATGCGATCCGGATCGAGGCCGGCGACACGGTCGTCCTCGCCTCCAGCCTCATCCCCGGCAACGAGGAGTCGGTCTACCGGGTCATCAACGGCCTGACCCGCTGGGGCGCCAAGGTCGTCCACAAGGGCGTCGCCAAGGTGCACACCTCCGGCCACGCGGCCGCCGGCGAGCTGCTCTACGTCCTGAACGCCACCCGGCCGTCGAACATGATGCCGATCCACGGCGAGTGGCGGCATCTGCGAGCGCACGCCGCGCTCGCCGAGCTGACCGGCCTGCCCGCCGAGCGGATCGTGCTTGCCGAGGACGGCATGGTCGTCGACCTCGTCGAGGGCCAGGCGTCGATCACCGGTGCCGTGCCGTGCGGCTACGTCTACGTCGACGGCGGCGCCGTCGGCGATGTCGGCGAGTCGAGCCTGAAGGACCGGCGCATCCTCGGCGAGGAGGGTTTCATCACGATCACCGCGGTGGTGGACGCCGCCGCCGGCAAGGTCATCGCCGGGCCGGATCTCGTCGCCCGTGGCTTCTCCGACGACAGGGCCGCCTTCGAGAAGGTGCGCAAGATGGTCGCGGACGGCCTGGCCGACGGCATGCGCTCGGGCATGACCGACGCGAGCGCTCTCCAGCAGCTCGTCCGCCGCATCGTCGGCCGCTGGGTCAGCGACACCTACCGCCGCCGCCCCATGATCGTCCCCGTCGTCGTCGAGGTCTGAGCCGGACCGTGTCGCCGCCCCAAGCTGGGTGATCTTTGATGTGAACCCGGGTAGACTAAGTCCATGACTAAGCCCGGGATCCCGGAGCCTGTGGCCAAGCCTGCGATCCAGGTCGGCGTGCACGAGGCGAAGACGCGGCTGTCCGAACTGCTGCGCGCGGTGGACGGCGGCCAGGAGGTGGACATCCTGCGCAGCGGCCAGCCCGTTGCCAAGATCGTTCCATTTCCTGGCCCGCGGGTCCGCAGGCTGGGTATCGCCGAGGGCCAGTTCACGGTGCCCGATGACTTCGACGCACCGCTTCCCGCGGACGTCGAGGATCTCTTCTACCGGTGAACCGCTTTCTCGTGGACACGCAGACCTGGCTGTGGATGGTCGCTGAGCCTGGCCGGCTCAGCGACACCACTCGGGAACTGCTTGCTGACATCCGCAACGAGCTGCTGCTGTCCGCCGTGAGCAGCTGGGAGATCGCGATCAAGTACCGGTTGGGGAAGCTGCCCCTCCCAAAGCCGCCCAACCGGTTCATTCCGGAGCTTCTTCGGCTATCCGGAACCGTGGCGCTTGCCATCGAGCATGATCACACCTTGCGGGTAGCTGACCTGCCTGATCATCACCGTGATCCGTTCGATCGGTTGATCGTGGCCCAGGCCCAGTGTCTCGACGTGCCGATCGTGACTGCCGACCAACAACTGTCGGCATATGACGTATCTGTGGTGCCGGCGTGAGCGGCGCTGTGACCGCTCCACGGCGCGCCCGGAAGGTCGGGGATGCCGGGAGTGGTTGGGCCGGGCTTGTAACGTGCTCGCGTGGCCACACGCACGACCGGGGCGGGCGCGCGACCCCGGGAAGGATCGGCCACGTCCCGGGCCGCCGGCGCTGGTAGCCGGCCTGCCCGTGGCCGTGGTTCGGGCGCGAGTCGTCCGTCGGGCGGTTCCGGCGGCGGTGGACGCGCACGCGGTGCGTCCAACCCCCGTACGCCCCTCTCGCTCGCCATCACCGTGTGGCTGCTCCGGGGTGTCGGCCGGCTATGGATGACCGGCGCGACCGTGTTCGGTACCTCGCTGCGGCACATTCGCCGCGGCAGCCGAGAGCTGCGGATCGAACCAGAGCACCGGCGCGACGGTGTGGGGCTCGCGACGCTCGGCGGCGCGATCCTCACGATGGCCGCGTTGTGGTTCCACGCCGCCGGGCCGGTCGGCGCCGCGCTGAGCTCCCTGCTGCGGCTGCTGTTCGGTGCCGGGGCGCTGCTGCTGCCGGTGATCGGGTTCGTCGCCTCCTGGCGACTGGTTCGAGCCCCGGCCGACCCGGACAGCCGCGGCCGGGTGGTCATCGGCTGGGTCGCGACGACATTCGGCGCGCTCGGCTTCTACCACGTGGTGCGCGGCATCCCCGACTTCGACGGCGGATTGAAGAAACTGCGCGCCGCGGGCGGTACCGCTGGCTTCATCGCCTCCTCGCCCCTGGCGGCCGCGGTCACGCCGTATGTCGCCGCGCCACTGCTGATCCTGCTGGCGCTCTTCGGCGTGCTGGTGATCACGCGGACGCCGCTGCGGCAGGTTCCGGTGCTGGCCCGCGGCCTGGTCGACCGGCTGGCCGCCGGCGTCCGGGAGGACCGCGACGGCCAGCGAGGGGCGTCGGCCCGCGGCCCGCGCCGCGCCGGCGGTCCCGGCGACGACATCGACGAGTTCGACGACGCCGACGAGCTGCCCGGCGAGTCGGGCCGGGTCGGACTCGCCGACGAGCTGCTCGCGGGCAGCACGCCGGCCGGGGGCCGCGGCCGGGGCAGGGGCCGCCGTCACATCGGCGCCGCCGCCGCTGGCACCGGAGTTGGTGCTGGCGACGTGTACGACGTCGACACCGAGTTCGCTGGCCCGGCGGGCCGGAGGGTCCCACCGCCGGCCGGGCACGGCGCCGGTGTGGCCACCGGCGACATCCTCGACCTCGACCTTGGCCTGGACCTCGGCCCCGACGGCGACGTGGAGGAGCCGGCCGCGCCCGCGCGGCGCCCGCCGCGGCAGCGCAAGCCGGCCGGTGGGGCCGGCTCCGCGGCCGGAGCCGCTTCGGTCGCGGGGGCGGACGACGAGATCGAGCACCTCGTGCCGGTGCCCGTCGAGGGTGACTATGTGCTTCCGTCGCCGACGTTGCTGAAGTCCGGCACCCCGCCGAAGCTGCGCTCGGCCGCGACCGACCTGGTGATCGCGTCGCTCACGGATGTTTTCTCCCAGTTCAAGGTGGATGCCCGGGTTACCGGGTTCACCCGCGGCCCGACGGTGACCCGCTATGAGGTCGAGCTGGGCTCGGCCGTCAAGGTCGAGCGGATCACCCAGCTGGCGAAGAACATCGCCTACGCGGTGAAGAGCCCGGATGTGCGGATCATCAGCCCGATCCCGGGTAAGAGCGCGGTCGGCGTCGAGATCCCGAACACCGACCGTGAGCTGGTCTCCCTCGGCGACGTCCTGCGCAGCGCCGACGCCACCGGCAACCCGCACCCGCTGCTGGTCGGGCTCGGCAAGGACATCGAGGGCGGCTACGTCCTGGCGAACCTGGCGAAGATGCCGCACATCCTCATCGCGGGCGCGACGGGGGCCGGCAAGTCGACGTGCATCAACACCCTCATCACGAGCGTGCTGGCGCGTGCGACGCCGGACCAGGTGCGGATGGTGCTCGTCGACCCGAAGCGGGTCGAGCTGACCAGCTATCAGGGTATTCCGCACCTCATTACCCCCATCATCACGAATCCAAAAAAGGCGTCGGACGCGCTGCAGTGGGTCGTGAAGGAGATGGAAAACCGCTACGAGGATCTCGCGGCCAACGGTGTGCGCCATGTGGACGACTTCAACCGGAAGGTGCGCAACGGCGAGATCGTCGCGCCGCCGGGCTCGGAGCGCGTCTACACGCCGTACCCGTACATCCTGACAATCGTCGACGAGCTCGCGGACCTGATGATGGTCGCCCCACGGGACGTGGAGGACGCGATCTGTCGGATCACCGCGATGGCCCGCGCCGTCGGCATCCATCTGGTGCTCGCGACCCAACGCCCGTCGGTCGACGTCGTCACCGGCCTGATCAAGGCCAACGTCCCGTCGCGGCTGGCGTTCGCCACCGCGTCCCTGGCCGACAGCCGCACCATCCTTGACCAGGCCGGCGCCGAGAAGCTCGTCGGCCTGGGCGACGCGCTGTTCCTGCCGATGGGGGCGAGCAAGCCGGCCCGCATCCAGGGCGCCTACGTCTCCGAGGACGAGATCGCCGCGATCGTCGACCACACCAAGGAGCAGGCCCCGCCGGCGTTCCGGGAGGACGTGTTCGAGGAGGAGGCCGGCCCGCGCAAGGACATCGACGAGGACATCGGCGACGACATGCAGCTGTTCCTGCAGGCCGTCGAGCTCGTGGTGAGCACCCAGTTCGGCTCGACGTCGATGCTGCAGCGCAAGCTGCGCGTGGGTTTCGCCAAGGCCGGCCGGCTCATGGACCTGATGGAGAGCCGGGGGATCGTCGGCCCGAGTGAAGGCTCGAAGGCCCGTGATGTCCTGGTGATGCCAGATGAGCTGGAAGGACTTCTCGTTACCTTGCGGAGTGGCTGACGTTGGTCAGTTGGTCCCTTCGGGGGCGGCGACGGGTTTCGACACGCGGCGTGGAATCGTAAACTCAGGCAACGTCTATTCATTGCCGTTGGCCCGGCACCCCCGCTGCCCGTTGATCGTCATTGGCCGGCCGTCGCCCCCAACGCGGCCCCCGATGTCGGGTCATCGGCGCCGCGGCCCGCGCCGGCCAGCGTCGGATGCGTGCGGAGGTTCGCCCGTGGTGGCTTTCGACGGACCGCGCGACCAGCATCGGGACCTCAGCGCCGACCCCGTCGAGAGCACTGGCCGGGTAGCCCAGGTGGCGCCCCCGGCCGGCGCGGTTCCCGCCGAGCCGGCGGAGCCCGAGGCTCCCGTGAGGCCGACGAGGCCTGAGGTGCCCGCTGGATCGCTGGCCGGATCCCTGCTGGATCGGCCCAACCCGGGGTCCCCGCCTGATCGGCAGGGCCCGGGGTCCCCGCCGAACGGGCACGGCCGGCCTGCAGGCAGGTCCGCCGACGGGTCGGCTGGGACGTCCGCGGCCGAGGAGGTCCGCCCGGAGGAACCGGTCCTGGCGGCATCCGAGGACGCGGCATCCGAGGACGAGGATGTCCAGAGCGACGAGGCGGCCGGCGTCGCCTCCCCGGAGGCCGCCGACGACGGCGCGACCATCGGTGCCCGGCTGGCCAGAGCCCGATCGGCCACCGGGATGTCGATCGACGAGGTCAGTGCCCGCACTCGGATCAGGGCGACGCTGATCCGCCAGATGGAGCAGGACGACTTCTCCGGCGTCGGTGGCTCCGTCTACGCCCGCGGTCACATCCGCGGCATCGCCCGCACACTCGGGATCGACCCGGAGCCCCTGGTCGCCGCCTACGACGCCGATCACGAGCGGATCCCGTCGCCGTCGTCGCCGTCGTCGGCCAGTTCGTTCGACCCACTTCGCCACGGCGAGGGACGTCGTGGTGGCCGACACTGGGGCACCGCCATGGTCGTCTCCGCCGCGGTGCTCTGCCTGCTGGCCCTGGTCGCCTTCCTGATTCCGGGCTCGTCGCGGCATGACGGGCCGACGCCCACGGCCGTGACCGGGGCGCCCAGCCCGTCGGCGGCCGCCTCGCCGGGCGCGGCGCCTGGCGCCGCCCCACCGTCGACGGCCCCGCCGACCGAGGTGAACCTGCGGCTCGAGGCGGTGAGCGCGCAGAGCTGGCTGGAGGTCAGCGACGACAGCAACCACGTCGTGCTGCGCCAGATCCTGGCCAAGGGCGACACCAGGACGCTCACGGCCAAGGCGCTGCGGGTCAAGATGGGCAACGCGGGCGCGATGGACCTGTCCTGCAACGGCCACAAGCTGGGCACGATGGGCGCGCCTGGGCAGGTCGTGACGGTGCTGGTGGCGCTCGGCGGCTCGGGTGACTGCACGGTCGACGGCGCCGCTCCCGCGGCGGGGCGGAGCAACTGAGATGCCCGGGGAGCCCGGGGTGCCCAGGACCACGTCCGTATCCGGCGGGAGCACTCACTTCGTGGCCCGGCGGCCGGCGCGACGCGCCCGCGAGCCGTAGCCCGGTAGCCTGACGTGGTGTCCGCTGGTCAGGGTCGTCGTGTCGCGCTCGTCACTCTGGGTTGTTCGCGCAACGAGGTGGACTCCGAGGAACTCGCGGCCAGGCTCGCCGACGGCGGCTGGCAGCTGGTCGACGACGCCGCCGAGGCCGACGCGGTGCTCGTGAACACCTGCGGCTTCGTCGACGTCGCCAAGAAGGACTCGATCGACGCCCTGCTCGCCGCCGACGGCCTGCGCACCGCGCCCGACGCCGCCGGTCCGGGCCCGAAGGCCGTGGTCGCGGTCGGCTGCCTCGCCGAGCGCTACGGCGCCGAACTCGCCCAGAGCCTGCCCGAGGCCGACGCCGTGCTCGGCTTCGACGCCTATCCGGACATCGCGGCGCGGCTGGGCGCCGTGCTCGACGGCGAGCGCCCGGCCGCCCACACCCCGCGCGACCGGCGCACCCTGCTGCCGATCACGCCCGTCGAGCGGGGCCGCGCCGCCGCCGCCGCCGACGTCGTGGTGCCGGGGCACGCCACCGTCGCGCCGGCGGCTCCGACGGCCTCGGGGGCTCCAGCGGCCCTCGCGGCCCCGGCCGCACTGGGTGCCTCGGCGGCGGTCGTCCCGGCTGCCCCGGCGAAGCCGGTGGTGGTCCGGCGGCGACTGGAACGCGGCCCGGTGGCGGCGTTGAAGATCTCCAGCGGCTGCGACCGACGGTGCAGCTTCTGCGCGATCCCGTCCTTCCGCGGCTCGCACGTCTCCCGCGCGCCGGGGGACATCCTCGCCGAGGCGGAGTGGCTCGCCGCCCAGGGCGCCCGAGAGCTGGTGCTCGTCAGCGAGAACTCCACCTCCTACGGCAAGGACCTCGGCGACCTGCGCGCCCTGGAGAAGCTGCTGCCCCAGCTCGCCGCGACCCCCGGCATCGTCCGCGTCCGCACGGTGTACCTGCAGCCGGCGGAGACGCGCCCATCCCTCCTCGAGGTGCTGCTGACCACTCCAGGGGTCGCGCCGTACCTGGACCTCTCGTTCCAGCACGCGAGCCCGACGGTGCTGCGCCGGATGCGCCGGTTCGGTGGGTCGGCCGACTTCCTCGACCTGCTGCGCCGGGGCCGGGCGTTCGCGCCCGAGCTCGGCGCCCGTTCCAACGTGATCGTCGGTTTTCCTGGCGAGACGGCCGAGGACCTCGACATCCTGGCCGACTTCCTAGAACAGGCCGATCTCGACGCGGTCGGCGTGTTCGGCTACTCGGACGAGGAAGGCACCGAGGCCGTCGGGTTGCCCGGCAAGATCGCCCCGCGGGCCATCGAGCGCCGGCGTGCCCGCATCGCCGACCTGGTCGAGCAGCTGACCGCGGCGCGCGCCGAGCGGCGGGTCGGCGAGACCGTGGAGGTGCTCGTCGAGGAGATCTCCGACGACGGCTTCGCGGAGGCCGGCGTGCCCGAGGCCGGGCCGGACGCGGCCGGCGGCCCGTCGGGCCGTACGGCCCACGGCTGTGCCGCCCACCAGCAGCCCGAGGTCGACGGCGCCTGCGTCGTCCGGCTTCCCGCGGTGACCGACACGCCCGGACGGTCTGGCGATTCCGGCGCGTCCGTCGTCGTCGGTGATCTGGTGCTCGCGCGCGTGGTCGCCACCGAAGGCGTCGACCTGGTCGCCGACTTCGTCGCCGTGCTGGACCGGGCAGGCGCGCCAGCGGCCGGTGGTCCCGCGGCCCGGGTCGCCGTCGGGGCTCGTCCGTGACGATGGCGGGCCTGCCCGGCGAGGCTGGCCGAACGGTCGCGTCCGGCGTGCCCGCCCAGGCCGACGGACCCGCGCTCGCGGACGCGGACGCGGCGACGCACGTCGGCACCCCGGATGGCCTCGGCGCCTCGGATGGCGTCGTCTCGCCGGCTGACGGCGTCCAGCCCCCGGCTCCCGCTGGAGCGGCGCCGAGGCTGCTCAACATCGCCAACATCCTGACGATCATGCGGCTGGTCCTGGTGCCGGTGTTCGTCGTGTTCCTGTTCGTCGGTCCGCACGAGGACGGCTGGCGGATCGCCGCCTTCGCGGCCTACGCCGTCGCCGCGGTCACGGACCAGATCGACGGTGCCGTCGCCCGCCGGCACGGTCTGGTCACCGAGTTCGGCGCGTTCGTCGACCCGGTGGCGGACAAGGCGCTGACCGGCGCGGCGCTGGTGTCGCTGTCGATCCTCGGCGAGATTCCCTGGGCCGTGACGGTGGTCATCGTCGTCCGGGAGCTGGGCGTCACCCTGCTTCGGCTGTGGGTGATCCGGCACGGCGTGATCGCGGCGAGCCGGGGTGGCAAGCTCAAGACGTTGCTGCTCAACATCTCGCTCGGGCTGGCCGTGCTGCCGCTGACCGGTCCGGCCGCGTGGGTCAGCAAGGCGGTGCTCGCGGCGGGCGTGGTCGTCGCGGTCGCCACCGGCGTCGACTACGTCGCCCGGGCGCTGGCGCTGCGGCGTGCCTCAGCCTCGCCGAGAACGCCCGACGAGGATCCGAGGGAGGTCGCCGGTGGCAGGGGACGGGACGTCGATGCTGGCTGAGATCGTCGCGGTCGGCGACGAGCTGCTCTACGGCGACATCCTCAACGGCAACGCCGCCTGGCTCGGCCGCGAGCTCGCCGCCGTCGGTGTCCGAGTCGCCACGTCGGTGGTGGTCGGCGACGACATCGACCGGATCGAGGAGGCGCTGCGGACCGCCGCCGGGCGCTGCGACGTGGTGATCGTGACCGGCGGCCTCGGCCCGACCCAGGACGACCTCACCCGCGAGGGGATCGCCGCGGCCGCCGGGGTGGCGCTGCGCCGCGACGAGTTCCTCGAGGCGCAGCTGCGGCGCCGGTTCACCGAGCTTCGCCGCGACGTACCGGAGATGAACTACCGGCAGGCCGACCTGCCCGAAGGCGCCGAGCCGCTGCCGAACGGCCCGGGCACCGCGCCCGGCATCCGGATCGAGATCGGCCGCGCCGTGCTGTACGCGATGCCCGGCGTGCCGCGCGAGATGTACGCGATGTTCACCGGCAGCGTGCTGCCGGACCTGTCGCGCCGGGCCGGGCAGCCATCCGTCGTCGTACATCGGGTGCTGCGCACGGCCGGCGTCTGGGAGTCGGCCGTCGCCGAGGCGCTGTCGATCGAGGTCGAGCGCCTGCGCGGCGTGGGCAACCCGGCGATCGCGTTCCTCGCGAGCGAGGGCCAGACCCGAGTACGGATCACTGCGGCGGCCGCCGACCGC
The DNA here is from genome assembly GCF_000235425.2 of Pseudofrankia saprophytica. Lineage (NCBI taxonomy): Bacteria > Bacillati > Actinomycetota > Actinomycetes > Frankiales > Frankiaceae > Pseudofrankia > Pseudofrankia saprophytica. The sequence goes on along the minus strand of NZ_KI912267.1, from coordinate 62,581 downwards.
GCCGAGGCCGGGCGCCTGATCGAACCGGTCGAGGCGGCGGCGCGCGCGGCGCTGGGCCCGGCGGTCTACGGCACCGATGACGACACGCTGGCCGGCGTCATCGGTGCCCACCTGGCGGCATGCCAGGGCACCGTCGCCGTGGCCGAGTCACTCACCGGCGGCCGGCTGGCGGCGGCCTTCACCGCGACTCCCGGCGCGTCGGCCTACTTCCGCGGTGGCGTCGTCGCGTACGCGACCGACGCGAAGGCCTCCGTGCTCGGCGTCGACGAGGCGGTTCTCGCCACGGACGGCGCCGTGTCGGCGCGCACCGCCGCCGCGATGGCGGCCGGCGTGCGCGACCTGTTCGGCGCCACCTGGGGGCTCGCGACCACCGGTGTGGCCGGGCCCGAGGAGCAGGAGGGCAAGCCGGTGGGCACCCTGCACCTGGGGCTCGCCGGCCCGGACGGCACCGTGACCCGGTCGCTGCGGCTGCCCGGAGACCGACCGCTTATCCAGACCTTCGCGGTCGTGCAGGCGCTCGACGTGTTACGGCGTACGCTCTCGGGACTGCCGGCGGTCGGTGCCGGACCGTCGGGAAGTGTGGAGATCTCCGCCAGCTAGTGGGCTAGGAGGTGCGATCATGTTTGTCCCAGGTGATCGCGCATCAAGCGGGTCGTTGTACGAGGCCCGCGCCGCCCCCACTAGTGGGGGTACCAAGGGCTCCGATGGCGGATGTCGACCGTTGAAGCAGGTGGATGCGCTTCCAGGGCGCGTTCCGGGGCACTCCTGGGATTGTTTGCCAGACGCGCGGTGGTTACAGAGCTACGGTCCCGTCAACGGCCAGTCGGTGACCACCCCAGTAGGTATACGGTGAAACCCAGACCGTGCACGAAGGAGGAGGCGCGATGGTCCTGCTCCGACGCATGATCGGTGAGGCGCTCCGCCGTCGCCGTCAGGATCAGCACCGGACGCTCCGGGAGGTGTCGTCCGCGGCCCGGGTGTCGCTGGGCTACCTGTCCGAGGTCGAGCGTGGGCAGAAGGAGGCCAGCTCCGAGCTGCTCGCGTCGATCTGCGACGCGCTCGGGGTCCGGCTGGCGGATCTGCTGCGCGAGGTGAGCGACGACGTCGAGCTCGCCGAGCTCGCCACCGACACGCCGAGGGTCGGCGCTCCGATGGTCGTCTCCGCCCGTCCTCCGGCCCCCATGGTCGACCGCGCGGCCTGACAGCGTCGACCGGGCGCGACAAACCGGATGGTGTGTCGCGAAACCGCGATGTAACGCATTGTAAAGCGTTTCGATACCGGGCTCCGGTGCCTCGCGCGCCGGATTGACCCGGCGCCCGCACCCCTGTCGATTTCGTGGCCCACTCCCGATCCACACCAGGTCAGGCGCTCAGCTATGAGCGGAATCGGTGGTAAGCGCGCATAAGGCGTGGACCGTGGCCAGCGGTGTCCGGAACTGGACATATGACGTCGATTGGTGACGTTGGCGCAGGGCTGTCTGCACGGGCCGGGGACGTGCGACGATCGGACTATGGCGAATGTCGTCCGGCGGGCGTTGCGCTATCTGTCCGCGTCGGCGAACCGGAAGTTCGACGAGAAGGCCGATCCGCGGGTGCAGATCGACCAGGCGATCGCGGAGGGCCGCCGTCAGCACGAGGCCCTGCGCCAGCAGGCCGCCCTGGTGCTGGGCAACCAGCGCCAGCTGGAGATGCGGATGGCCCGTCAGATCGAGAACGTCACCATGCTCACGGAGTCGGCGCGCTCCGCGCTCGCCTTCGCCGACAACGCCCGCGCCGGTGGGGACGCCGCCGGCGCCGGCAAGTACGAACAGACGGCGCAGGCGTTCGCCAGCGAGCTGGTCGCGGCGGAGTCCTCGCTGGACGAGATGCGCACCCTGCACCAGCAGGCGGCCGAGTCCTCCGAGCTCGCCAGGCGCGCCGTCGACGACAACACCGAGCGGCTGCGCCAGCAGCTCGCCGAGCGTGCTCGCCTGCTGACGCAGATCGAGCACGCCGCGATGCGCGAGCAGATGAGCAAGGCGATGGAGTCGATGTCGGACCTCGCCCCGGCCGGCGACACGCCAACGCTCGCGGAGGTCCGCGAGAAGGTCGAGAAGCGCTACTCCGTCGCCATGGGTCGCCACGAGCTGGCCTCCTCCGGGGTCGAGGCGCGCATGCTGGAGGTCCGCCGGGCGACCATCGACGCGAAGGCGAGCAACCGGCTGGCCGAGCTGCGCGCGGGCCTGGCCGCCGGGCCGGGTACCGCCGGCGGCGCCAGCCAGCAGGCGGGCACGGGCCAGGTGGCGGCCGGCGAGGACCGTGTCGCCCTCGGCAAGGGCCAGCCGCCGACCCCGGGCGCGCGCGAGGGCCACGGGGCGGACACCACGGGTCCGGCGGCGTCGGGTCAGTGACCAGACACCTGCCCCCGGGACGGCGACCGTGACCTGGCCTGGCACCGGCGGCGGCCCGAGGCGCCAGCAGGGGCCTCCAAGCGGTTCCCGGCCGGGTTGGCGCCCCGGGCAGGCGCCGCCCGGACCGCCCACTCCCGGACCGCGCCCGCCCTGGCCGCCGCCCCCGCCCCACTGGGGCCCGCCGCCCTGGCAGCCCCCGCAGGGGCCGCCGCGTGGCCCGGACGCTCGGGAACCGCACACCGGCGGCCGGCGGCCGTGGGTCCGCGCGGAGGGCTGGGACTGGCGGCGGAAGGTCCAGCCCAGGATGCCGGATGCCGTGGCGGCCGATCTCGAACGGCGAGGCGCCCAGCGGGAGGCACGGGCGGCCACCCGCTATGCCCGGCACGCCCGGTGGACGGCCGGCGGATGGGCCGCGCTGGCCGCGGTCATCACTCCGGCCGGTGCCGCGCTCGGCGGCCACGAATGGTGGATGTGGCTCCTCACGGGAGCCGGCTCGCTGGTCAACAGCGGGCTGTGGGCACTGCAGGCGGCCCGGGCCGACCGGCAGACGCCGGGGCCGCCGCTGCCGGTGGCGGCCGCGCCGGGAGTGCGGGAGCTGACCGGCTCGGCGGCGGCGGCGCCACTGCGCCGCGGCGAGGAGGCGATCAGCGCCTTTCTCGCGCTGGCTAGACCGGTGCCACCCGGCCCGACGGCCGACGTGATCCGCTCGGCGATGGCGTCGGCCGCCGAGGTGGTCGACGGGCTGCGGCTGCGGGCGAACCGGATCGTGGCCTGCGAGGCGGCGGTGCGGGCGCTGACCGACCGGTCCGCGCGCGCCCAGCTGGCCGGCACCATCCAGGCCCTTGCCGAGGAGATGAAGGCGGCGGTACGGGCCCTCGACGACCTGGTCGCCGCCGTGGCCGAGGTCGTCGGCGCCGGCGTCTACGCCTCCTCCGGCGGCATCGACCTCGGTGGCTCGACACCGGTGGGGACGCCGGCCGGCGGTGCCGCGCTGGGCGTGGCGCCCGTCGACCTCGATGCGTTGGCGGAGCAGACGGAGAACCTGCGCGGCTACGCGGCCGGCCTGCGCGACGTCGGCGCGGTCGCCCGCGGCCTGCCCGCGGCGAGCGGCGGGACCGTGGCCGGCGGTGGCTCCGCCAGCTCGGATCTCGGCCCCACCGATCGTTAGCCGGCCAGCCCGTCGGGTGGGCTGACCGCGGGCGCCTGGGCGAGGGCCGTCGTGGGCAGCCGGCGGGCGGCGACCAGGCCGACCAGGCCGGCCGCGGTCGCGAGCGCGAAGGCGGCCGCGAGGCCCGTGGCGGAGGCGGAGTGCCCGGCGGAGGCAGTCTGCCCGGCGGTGGCGACCACGCCGGTCGTCGCGTCGGCGGCGGTGCGGTTCGTCGCGCTGCCGGCGGCGACCGCGACGCCGCCCAGGCCGGCGCCGAAGGCGACCCCGAGGTTGTCGGAGAGCGAGACCGCGCTGCTCGCCATGCCCTGGCGGTCCGGCGGCGCCTCGTTGAGCGCGACGTTCATGATCGGCGAATAGGCGATGCCGATCCCGAAGCCGGCCACACCCCAGCAGGCGATCCCGACGGCCAGTGGCACCCCGGTGATGAGCAGCGCCGTCCCGGTGGCCGCCACGCTGAGTACCAGGGTGGCCAGGCCCGTGGTCACCAGGAACCTCCCGGAACGGCGGCTCGCGAGCCTTGCCTGGGTCCACGAGCCGACGGTCCAGACGATCGCCACGGTGGAGACGGCCAGGCCCGCGACGGTGGCGGAGGCGTGCCGTACCGACGTGATGGCCAGCGGGACGAACGTGTCGGCGCCGAAGAACGCGAACGCGAGCAGCCCGCGCACCGCCACGGCCGCCGGCGCCCCCGGGCGGGCCCGCAGCGTCCCGGCGGGCAGCAGCCGCCGCAGCGGCCCGATGCCCGCGAGCAGGCCGGCCACGACCAGCGGGATGCCGAGGAGCGAGCGGCTGGTCAGGCCGGCGAGCAGCAGGCCGGCGCCGGCCGCGACCCGCACCGCCCGCACCAGCGGGCCCCTGCCAGCCTCGACAGCGGGCCATACCCCCGGGGTCCCCGCCGTCTCGGGCGTCTCGGGCGACTCGGCCGCTCCCGCCACCTTGACGCCGCCGGTGGCGGTGAGGGCGCCCTCATCCACCGGCGGCGGCGCGGTGCCGGCGGCCAGCCGCAACGCCCTGACCGTGACGGCGCCGGCCACGACGACGAGGGGGATCAGGCCACCGAACACCCACCTCCAGCCGACCCGCTCCGCGAGGAACGCCGCGGCCGCCGGCCCGCCGAGGCTCGGCACGACCCAGGCTGTCGCCAGCACGGCGAACACCTTCGGCCGCAGCTCGGCCGGGTACGTCCGTCCCACCGTGCCGAAACAGACGGCAGCGATCGCGCCGTCCCCCAGCCCCTGCAGCCCTCGGCCGACGATCACCGTCTGCATGTCCATGGCGCCCGCCGCGACCGCGAGCCCCGCGCCGAACAGCAGCAGGCCGACGACGAACGGGCGGGCCGGACCCGCCCGGTCCATCGCCGCGCCGGCGAGCACGAGACCGACCACCGTGGTCAGGAAGAACGCCCCGGTCAGCCACCCGTACAGGTTCAGGCCGCGCAGGTCCGCCGACACCAACGGCGCGACCGTGATGACGGCGAGCGATTCGAACGCGAGCAGGGTGATCGTCGAGACCAGGCCCCCCGTCAGGACCCGCAGTTGCGGCCCCCACACCCTGGCCACCGGCGCCGATCGTTGTGGCTCGTCCAGCGCCGTGTCCGTCACCCCCACACCCCATACCCTCCGGCCGGCCGGGGGCAAATCGCCCCAGGCAGGCGGGTCAGCTGCGCAGCCGCAGGCCGCCCCGGGGCGTCGGGTGGAACCCGGCGCGCAGCAGCGCCTCGCCCAGCGCGCTGTCGGTGACCGCCTGCCCGTCGGCCCGCTCGACGGCCAGCCGGCCGAGCCAGCCCTCGCGCACGGCCAGCGCCAGCGCGTCCACCGCCGGCTGCAGCGCCCGCGCGGGCTCCGGCCAGGACAGCAGCGTCTTCCCACCGCGTTCGACGTAGAGCACCAGGTCGCCGTCGACGAGCACGACCAGTGCCCCCGCCTTGCGGCCGGGACGGTGGCCCGGACCATCGCCGCCCGCCGCCTCCGGCCGGGAGGGCCAGGGCAGCGCCGCGCCGTACGGGTTCGCCGGGTCGGTGGCCGCCAGCACCACCGCGCGTCGGTCGCCACCGGCCCGCGCGGCTCCCGGGCCCGGATCCCGGCCGAAGGCGTCGACAGCTCCACCGGGGCCCCCGAGGCCGACCTGACCGATCCGGCCGACCTGACCAGCTGGACCGGCGGGGCCGGCCGGCTCGATCGCCCAGTCGGGTTCCTCGGCGGCGGCGCGCTGCTCACCGGCGATCGCGCGAAGCCGGTCGACCGCGCCTGGCATCGCGAACTGGGCCGCGCCGAGCCCCTCGACGAAGTAGCCGCGGCGAGCTCGGCCGGCGTCCTCGAAGGCGGACAGCACCCGGTAGACGGCGGCGAACCCGCCGGGGGCGTGCTCGGCGGCGACCGCGCCCCGGGTGACGATGCCGTGCCGGTCCAGCAGCGTCTCGGCGAGCGTGTGCGCCCGCCGCGTCGGGTCGGTGTCGCGGGCCGGCAGCAGCGACCAGCGTCCCGCGACCATGGGTGGCCCGGAACGGCGGGGCGCCGCGGGACGGCCCGGACCCGATGCCCGGTCGACACCGGTGGCCGCCGTCGGATAGGGGTCCGAGGCGAAACGGAGGCTCGGCCGGCCAGGGCGCCGCGCCGATCGGTGAGTGGTGGCCGCGCCGCCGCCGAGGCGGGCGCGCAGCGGTGCGAGCGTGTCGTTGGTGATCAGACCCGCCCAGGCGAGGTCCCAGATCGCGTTCGCGAGCGCCGTGTCGTCCAGGCTGCCGACCCGGTCCGACAGGGTGCGGAAGAACAGCGCCTGGTCGTCGGCGAGCGCGTCGAGAACCGCGCGGCGCAGCGGGCTCGCCACCCCGGCCAAGCCGCCCAGATCCACCACCTCACCACTCGCCGGCGCGTCCACCTCCCGATCCACCTCCCGATCCGTGAGTGGCGGAAGCAGCAATGGGGCGGCGTCGGCGAGCACCAGCGTCAGCCAGCCGTCGTCGCCGGGCAGCCCGCCCGCGCCGGCCCACAGCACCTCGCCGCTCGCGCACAGCTCGTCGAGCATCGCGGGGGAGTAGTCGGACACCCGGGCCGGCAGGACCAGCTGCTCCCAGGCGCTCGCCGGGATCAACGCTCCCTGCAGCTGCTCGATCGCGCGCGCCACCCCGTCCACGCCGCGCGAACGCCCACTGGTCACCGCCTGCCAGGCGGGCAGGAAGGCCGCGAACGCCCGCGTCGGCACCGCCTCCACCTCGCGACGCAGCGCCGCGAGGCTGCGCCGGCGCAGCCTGCGCAGCACCTCGGCGTCGCACCACTGTTCCCCCGGCCGCCCCGGCCGCAGCTCACCCCTGACCAGCCGGCCGACGCCCACCAGGCGTTCCAGGGCCGCCACGGCCACGGAGATTCCCAGGCCGAACCGCGTGGCCAGCTCCTCGGCGTCGAACGGGCCGTGCGTGCGGGCGTACCGGGAGACCAGGTCGCCAAGAGGGTCGCGGACCGGCTCGGTGAACGCCGCCGGCACCCCCATCGGCAGCGGCACTCCCAGCGCGTCGCGCAACCGCCCGGCGTCCTCGACCGCGACCCAGCGTTCCTCCCCGGTGATCCGCACCCGCAGCGCCCGGCCCGTGGTGGCGAGCGCGTCGAGCCATTCCTCGGTCGCGCCCCGGGCGAGCGCCTCGGGAGTGGTCAGGTCGCCGAGCACCCGCAGCAGGTCGGCGGCCCCCTCCAGGTCGCGGGCCTGGCGCTCGGGCGCCAGCCGGGTGAGCTCCGCCTCGACGGCGGCGAGCGCGTCCGGGTCGATCAACTCCCGCAGGTCGGCCTCGCCGAGCAGCTCGGCGAGCATCCGGCTGTCCAGCGACAGCACCTGCGCGCGCCGCTCGGCCAGCGGGGCGTCCCCGTCGTAGATGAACGTGGCGACGTAGCCGAACAGCAGCGACCGGGCGAACGGTGACGGCTCCTGCGTCTCGACCTCGACGACCCGCAGCCGGCGGGCGTCGACGTCGCGCATGAGCGCGGTCAGCCCCGGGACGTCGAAGACGTCCTGCAGGCACTCGCGCATCGTCTCCAGCACCACCGGGAAGCTCTCGAACTCGGCGGCCACCGACAGCAGCGCCGCGCTGCGCTGGCGCTGCTGCCACAGCGGGGTGCGCCTCCCGGGAGAGCGGCGCGGCAGCAGCAGCGCCCGGCCCGCGCACTCGCGGAACCGGCTGGCGAACAGCGCGCTGCCGCCGACCTCCGCCCGCACGACCGCGGCGATCTCCTCCGGGTCGAAGACGGCGTCCGCCGCGCTGGGCGGGGCGTCGGCGTCGGGAACCCTGGCGACGATGCCGTCGTCGGTGTGCATGATCTGCACCTCGACGCCGTAGCGCTCGCGCAGCCGGCCGCCGATCGCCAGTGCCCACGGGGCGTTGACCCGGGCGCCGAACGGGGAGTGCACGGCCAGGCGCCAGTCGCCCAGCTCGTCGCGGAACCGCTCGACGACCAGCGTTCGGTCGTCCGAGAGCCGGCCGGTGGCGGCCCGCTGCTCCTCCAGGTAGGTGAGCAGGTTGCTCGCGGCCCACTCGTCCAGGCCCGCGGCGCGCAGCCGTGCGTCGGCCTCGTCCGGGGTCTTCCTCATGAGCTCGCGCAGGAACCCGCCGAGCGCCCGACCTAGCTCGGCGGGGCGGCCGGGAGAGTCGCCATGCCAGAACGGCAGCCGGCCCGGCCGGCCCGGTGCCGGGGTGACCAGCACCCGGTCCGGGGTGATCTCCTCGACCCGCCAGCTCGACGATCCGAGCAGCACCACGTCGCCCACCCGGGACTCGTAGACCATCTCCTCGTCGAGCTCGCCGACCCGGCTCGCCTTCTCGCCGACGAGGAACACGCCGAACAGGCCGCGGTCGGGAATGGTGCCGCCGCTGGTGACCGCGAGCCGCTGCGCGCCCGGCCGGCCCGTCACCGTGCCCGCCGCGCGGTCCCAGACGATCCGCGGGCGCAGCTCGGCGAACGCGTCCGACGGGTACCGGCCGGCCAGCATGTCCAGCACGGCCTCGAACGCGGACGCCGGCAGGGTCGCGAACGGCGCCGCGCGCCGGACCAGCGCTCCCAGCTCCTCCACCGGCCAGGTGTCGACGGCGGTCATCGCGACCACCTGCTGGGCAAGGACGTCGAGCGGGTTGCGCGGGTAGTGGGCCTCCTCGATCTCCCCGTCGCGCATCCGCTCGGCGACCACGGCGCATTCCAGGAGGTCGCCGCGGTGGCTGGGCAGCACCACCCCACGGCTGGCGGCGCCGACCTGGTGGCCGGCGCGGCCGACCCGCTGCATCCCGGCGGCGACGCTCGGCGGCGAGGAGATCTGGACCACCAGGTCGACGGCGCCCATGTCGATGCCCAGCTCCAGGCTGGAGGTCGCGACGACGGCGGGCAGCCGGCCGGCCTTGAGGTCCTCCTCGATCAGCAGCCGCTGCTCCCGGCTGACGCTGCCGTGGTGCGCCCGGGCCACCTCGGCGAACGGGAGCGGCTGGGCGGAGCCCGGGGTCCCTGCCGGATCGGCGAAGCCGATCTGGGAGGTCTGCTGGCCCATCATCTCGGCGGGGCTGACGCGGGTCGCCTCCGGCACGGCCGGGAACGGGCCGTCGAGGTCGTCCAGGTCGATCATCCCGGAGCGGCGTTCCACCCCGGCCATCTCGGCGGCCAGCAGGCGCTGCGCGTGCAGCTCGTTCAGCTTGGCGCACAGCCGTTCCGCCACCCGCCGCGAGTTGGCGAACACGATCGTCGACGTGTGCGCCTCGATCAGGTCGAGCACCCGCGCCTCGACGGCCGGCCAGATCGACGGCCGGCTCGGCACGGCGGCGGGCGGGCCGCCACCGAGGGTGTCCAGGCCGGCAAGCCCGGCGAGCGCTCCGGGGCCGTCGGGGCTGGCCAGGCCGACGAGGCTGGTGGGGGCGCCGGGGTCGGCCATGTCCTGGACGGGCACGACGACGTCGACCTGCAGGGTCTTCTCGGTCGGTGGGCGGACCACCGTCACCGGGCGGGCGCCACCGAGGAAACGGGCGACCTCCTCCACCGGGCGCACCGTCGCGGACAGGCCGATCCGCCGGGCCGGAGTCTCCAGCAGGGCATCGAGGCGTTCCAGGCTGAGGGCCAGGTGGGCGCCGCGCTTCGTGCTCGCGACGGCGTGCACCTCGTCCACGATCACCGTCTCCACGCCGCGCAGCGACTCGCGCGCCTGGCTGGTCAGAATGAGGAACAGCGACTCCGGCGTGGTGATCAGAATGTCCGGCGGGGTGCGGCCGAACGCGCGCCGCTCGGTGGCCGGGGTGTCACCGGTGCGCATCGCGACCGTCACCTCGGGCACGGTGACGCCCAGCCGGGTCGCCGCGGCCTGGATGCCCGCCAGCGGAGCCCGCAGGTTGCGGGCCACGTCCACCGCCAGCGCCTTGAGCGGGCTGACGTAGAGGACCCGGCAGCGGCGGGTGGGGTCCGGGGAGGAAACCGGTGAGGACGTCTGCGACGAGGCCCGCGGCGAGGCCCGCGACGCGGACGCGGTTGCCCGTCGTGAGGACCCGTCCGGCGATGACGCGTCCGGCGATGACGCGGAGCGCGGGCGTGCGGCATCTGGCAGGCCGGCACGCACGATTTCGTCCAGCGACCACAGGAACGCCGCGAGGGTCTTGCCCGAGCCGGTCGGCGCCACCACCAACGCGCTGCCGCCCGCCCGCACCGCCGTCCACGCGCCGGCCTGGGCCGCGGTCGGCGCCGGGAAGGCGGCGGAGAACCAGGCCCTGGTCGGCGCCGAGAACCCGGCGAGGGGGTCGGAAAAGGACATGGAGCCAGTCTGCATCCCACCTCCGACACAGCGCTCCGTCCGACCTGGCCGCCTGTGGCGCCAGTCCGCTACGCAGATGCCCGTGTTCGGCTACGCAGCCGGTCCATACACAGCCGGCCTAGCAGCGGGTGGCCGACGATGTTGCATGAGGGCGATGATGTTGCATGAGGACGAGGAGCGAGTCATCCCAGCTGAGACGTCCACCGTCGTGGGTCTGTATCGCGTCGGCCGCGACGTCTCGCGTCGCCGCGGCGAGGCAGCCGACGGGCTGGGTACCGACGTCCAGGCACGGGGCCGGGGTCACGACGAAGCCGTCGGGCAGTGTCGCGACGATCGTTCCGTCGTCACGGCGGCTCAGGGTGATCCCCTCGTCATGGATCAGCTGGTGATGGCGACTGCACACCAGCGTCAGGTTCTCCAGATCCGTGTCGCCCTCGTCGGCCAGCCACTCCAGCAGGTGATGCGTCTGAAGCCAGCGGGTGTGGCCGCACCCCGGGTACTGACAAGTGCCCTGGTCACGGGCGTGGACGGCCTCCCGTAGCCGGCGGGTCGGTACCCGGTGCCGCCGCCCGAGCGCGAGCGGGTTCCCGGCCGTGTCCCGGACCAGCGCTCGCATCAGTCCGTCGCAGCCGAGCCGGCGCAGCACCGCCTTGGGCAGGCCGACCTCGGGCTCCGCATCGCAACGCAACAGGCCACGGGCAAGCCTGCTGACCGGATCCGAACCGGTCGCCGCCGTGTTCGGTGGCCGGCCGGTGCTTCGCGGGGGCTCGCCCGTCGGGGCCATCCCATCCCTCGCACGGCCGGTCGGGCCTGCCGGCACGCTCGCGGGGCTCTGGGCCCCCGCCACGCGCTGACCGGTGCTCAGCAGAGTCTCGGCGTCGACATGCACGGTGACCGTGTGGGACGGGCTCATCAGGTCTGGGACAGGCCGGTGAAGGAAGCCCTCAGCCAGCGCCACCAACGCGTCGGCGTCGGCCTTCCGGTCGCGCGGGGCGTTGACGATCGGTCTGTCCGCAGGCGACGCGTCGGCCTCGGCACCAGTCCGGGATGGAGCGGTGTCGTCGAGGCTTGCTCTCGCGGCGTCGATCGCGACGGCCAGCCGGGCGCCCTCCTCCGCCGTCAGCACAGCCTGCAGGCGGAACAGCCCGTCCGCCCGGGTGCTCCAGGTCACCTTCCGTGCCGCCCGCTGCTCGGCCGGATCCGCCGTCAGCTGGTGGTAGCGCGACGCGAGCCGCTCAAGCTGGCCCGCGGTGCAGTGCAGCGCATGCGACAGCCAGGTCTGCTCCGTCGCGGCCTCGGCCACGCGCGCCACGGCGCGCACCTTGGAGTAGGACAACCGTCCCTCGGCGAACGCCGCGCGCAGCGCGGGCAGCTCCTCCAGCGCGCGGGCGACGGCCATATGTTCCTGTGCCGTCCGGATTCCCAGGCCACACCGCCAGGACAGCCACTGCGCGCAGGTCGCCATTCCGAGCCCCGACCAGCCTCGCCGCCGGTCGAACGCGGCCAGCATCATCAGCAGTTGGCAGGTCGCCGCGGCGATTCGTGCCGCCCAGGCACAGATGGCGCGTTCCAGCTCCGTCAGCGGGACCGTCTCGACCTCGGCCACCACTGAGTCGGACGCACCGACAGCGGGCGACTCGGCGCTGAGGGAGTTGATGTCGATCTTCGTGTTGGCCATGGGCACCGCCGGGACAGGGGAGGCGGGCCCCGCGCCCGCCGCTGCCGCCATGGTCGCGTCCGGGTACGACATTTTCGCAGGTCAGCCTGGGGGAGCGAGGTTCGTGAAGGTGGCGAGGTGAGTCTCCGCGCTCATCCGTGTCCCGCCGTTCACCGTCCGCTGTCCGTCGTCCTCTGGCCGCTGTGCTCCGTGTCCGCTGTCCGGCGTCGCCGCCGGTTCCGCGGGCCAGAAAAATGATCTTCGCGTTCCGCGGAACGCGTGTTTCTCCGCGGTCCGTCACACCAGCCGCCCAGAGGTAGCCCCCGGGGAGACGGCGCCGGACATGCGCCGCGGGACAGGCGACCGGCACGTCCGGGTCGATCACCGGGCGAGCGGCTCTCGGCGCGCCGCGTCGGTCCCTCGACCCGTGTCGACAGTGGGACGTGGCGCTCGCGCGGTTGTCCGGTTGTCCGGTCGGCACCGTCGGCCCCCGCCGCCTGGCTTCAGCCGGCTTCGGCTGTCGGTCCAGGGGCGCAGGGTTCACCGGGTGGGCTGGCAGGCACACTGGATCGGTGCGACTCACCGAGTTCTGGGCCCGGATGAACCGGCAGTTCGGCGCCGAATACGCGGAGTCAGTCGCCCGCGACCACGTGCTGGCCAGCCTCGGCGGCGTCACCGTGGAGGGCGCGTTCGCCCGGGGCGAGGACGCGAAGGCCGTCTGGCGTGCCGTGTGCACGGAGTTCGACGTCCCCGCCAGGGAGCACTGAGGCGGTCCCGCCGAGGTCCGGGGGACGCTCCGCGCCCGCCGCCATCGGGGAGGCTGGCCCGTCGGGGAAAACGTGGCGGGTTCGGCGTGTCGAGTTCGAACTCGAACGCGTGTTCGGCTAAGGTTGTCCACATGCGCGCGGTTGTCCACAGTTGCGAGGCGGCCCTCGAAACTGTCGGACCGACCCCCTAACGTCGCCCTCGTGGCCACCAAGACTCGACGACCTCAGCCAGGAGTTGCTCCGATGGCAGGACCCGACCGTGACAAGGCGTTGGACAACGCTCTCGCGCAGATCGACAAGCAGTTCGGCAAGGGCTCCGTCATGCGCCTCGGTGACGAGACCCGCATGCCCATCCAGGTCATCCCCACCGGGTCGATCGCGCTCGACGTGGCGCTCGGGATCGGTGGCCTGCCTCGTGGCCGGATCATCGAGATCTACGGCCCGGAGTCGTCCGGCAAGACGACGGTCGCGCTGCACGCGGTCGCCAGTGCCCAGGCCGCCGGCGGCATCGCCGCCTTCATCGACGCCGAGCACGCGCTCGACCCGGACTACGCGTCCAAGCTGGGCGTCGACACCGACAATCTGCTGGTCTCCCAGCCGGACACGGGCGAGCAGGCCCTCGAGATCGCCGACCTGTTGGTCCGCTCCGGCGCGCTGGACATCATCGTCATCGACTCGGTGGCCGCGCTGGTGCCGCGGGCCGAGATCGAGGGCGAGATGGGTGACAGCCACGTCGGCCTGCAGGCCAGGCTGATGTCCCAGGCGCTGCGCAAGATGACCGGTGCGCTGTCGAATTCCCACACCACCGCGATCTTCATCAACCAGCTCCGCGAGAAGATCGGCGTCATGTTCGGCTCGCCGGAGACGACGACCGGTGGCAAGGCGCTGAAGTTCTACGCCTCCGTCCGCCTCGACGTCCGCCGGATCGAGACGCTCAAGGACGGGGCCGAGGCGGTCGGCAACCGTACCAGGGTGAAGGTCGTCAAGAACAAGGTCGCCCCGCCGTTCCGGACCGCCGAGTTCGACATCGTCTACGGCGGTGGCATCAGCCGCGAGGGCTCGCTCATCGACATGGGCGTCGAGCACGCGATCATCCGGAAGTCCGGCGCCTGGTACACCTACGACGGCGACCAGCTCGGCCAGGGCAAGGAGAACGCCCGCAACTTCCTGCGTGACAACCCCGACCTCGCCGACGAGATCGAGAAGCGCATCAAGGAGAAGCTCGGCATCATCCCCACCCTCGACGACGGCGCCCTGGCGCCTGTCCCCGTTGATCTCTAGGAGGAGAACGGATGACGGCGCCGGTCCCGTCCGCGCACAGGCAGGCTGACGCCGGGCGGGACCCGGTGGGGGTGGCTCGGGAGATCTGCCTGCGGCAGCTGGCCGTTCGGGCGCGTAGCCGGGCGGAGCTGGCGGGGACCTTGCGGCGGCGCGGGGTGGCCGACGACGTCGCGGAGGCGGTGCTCGACCGGCTGACCGAGGTCGGGCTGATCGACGACGACGCGTTCGCGACGGCGGTGGTCTCCTCGGCCCGGGAGAACCGCGGGCTGGCGAGGCGGGGGCTCGCGGTCGAGTTGCGGCGGCGGGGTGTGGACGACGACGTCGCCGCCGCGGCGCTCGCGGACGTCGGCGGCGAGGAAGAGGAAGCCGCCGCCCGCGAGCTCGTCACCCGCCGGTTGAGGACCATGGCCGGGCTGGACCGGCAGGTCCAGCTGCGCCGCCTGGTCGCCATGCTCGGCCGCAAGGGCTACCCGACGGAGCTCGCCGTGCGTGTCGTCACCGAACTGGTCAGCTCGGCGAGCGCCCCTGACGATCACCTCGCGGACGACGCCGACCTCGGCGACCTCGACTAGTGGGAGCTACCGGGTCGGCCTAAAGGCCGGCTCGGCGCCGGCGAAGGCAGACCAGCCTCTGGCCAGGGCCGGCGGTCCGGACATCCGGTATTTCTTGACCTGGGAAAAGTGGCCGACCTACTCTCAGCAACGGTGCGAGGACTCCCGCGGACAACGCGGTCGCGATAGTTGGCTAACTACACACGAGGGCAACCTTGGCGCTCCGTGGCGCTGTCGGGGCCCGGCTGTGGCGTGAGGACATGCGTCTGCGCCCGGTTGGCGCTCGGCAACGCTCAGTGGGCGCTGGCTGTGCAGTGAAGGTGCGGCCGCGCCTTCATCCGCCCTGGTGGACGCCGCCGTCTGTGGTGGGTCCTTCGCCGCTCCGGTCCGTTCTTCGGGAACTGGCGGGGTCGGCTTCGTGTTCGCCGGCCTATGGCTGGCTTCCTGGTGGGCTGGATGGCCCGGGGAGCAGCTTCCTCGTCGAGATCCGTGCGCGGAACGGACGGGGACCCGGCTCCCCCTCCCGGGAGGAGCAGCGGTGGTCGGCGTGCTCGTGGCCCTCGTCGCGGTGGTACTGGTCGCCGTCGTCACCCTCGTCGTGGTCGCCGCGCGGCTGATCCGCGCGGGCGCTCGCCCGGCCGAGACGCCCCACGCGTCCGCCGACGCACCGGCTGGCGCCGACGCCCAGACCGCGGCCGCGCTGCTGGCCGCCCAGGCGGACGCCGCAGCCAAGGCCGAGACGGCCACCAGGGAAAAGACCGAGGCGGCCGCCAGGGAGAACGCCGAGGCGCTTGCCCGCAGGCTCGCCGAGGCGGAGCGCGACCGGGCCGAGGCCGCCCGGCGCGAGGCGCAGGCCGAACGCGACAAGGCCCTCGCCGACCTGCGAGGCCGGCGCGAGGAACTGCGCGACTGGGACAGTCGCCTCACCCAGCGTGAGGCGCGGGTCGAGGAACGGCGGGCCGCCCTCGAGGACCAGACCCGCCGGATCGAGTCCCGCGACCGCGAGCTCACCGAGCGGGACGCGGCGCTCGCCCGCCGGGCCAGGGAGGCCGACGACCTGGACGCCCGTCGGGTGGCCGCCCTCGAACAGGCCGCCGGGATGACCTCGGCGGAGGCGCGGACCGAGCTGCTGGCGGTCGTCGAGCAGCAGTCCAGGCTCGAGGCGGCGACCCTCGCCCGGGAGATCGAGGCCCGCGCCGAGGAAGAGGCTCAGGATCGGGCGCGGCGCATCGTCACCCTGGCTATACAGCGGGTCGCCGCCGAGCAGACCGCCGAGTCGGTGGTGTCGGTGCTGCATCTGCCGGGCGACGAGATGAAGGGGCGGATCATCGGCCGGGAGGGCCGCAACATCCGCGCCTTCGAGTCGGTCACGGGCGTCAACGTCCTCATCGACGACACCCCCGAGGCGGTGCTGCTCAGCTGCTTCGACCCGGTGCGCCGCGAGGTCGGGCGGATCACGCTGGCCGCGTTGGTGGCTGACGGCCGGATCCACCCGCAGCGCATCGAGGAGGAGTACGAGCGCGCCCAGCGCGAGGTCGA
This sequence comes from Pseudofrankia saprophytica, assembly GCF_000235425.2. Lineage (NCBI taxonomy): Bacteria > Bacillati > Actinomycetota > Actinomycetes > Frankiales > Frankiaceae > Pseudofrankia > Pseudofrankia saprophytica. Next base: position 46,463 of record NZ_KI912267.1, on the reverse strand, counting down.
GGCCCGGGTCGTGCGCGCCGGCGAGGACGCCGTCCTCGACGTCGGCATCGGCGACATGCACCCCGAGCTGATCGTGCTGCTCGGCCGCCTGCGCTACCGCACCAGCTACGGCCAGAACGTGCTGGCCCATCTCGTCGAGTCGGCGCACCTGGCCGGCGTGATGGCGGCCGAGCTGCGCCTCCCATTGGCCGTCGCCAAACGCGGCACGCTGCTGCACGACCTCGGCAAGGCGCTCACCCACGAGGTCGAGGGGTCGCACGCGCTGGTCGGCGCCGAGATCGCCCGCCGCTACGGCGAGCACGAGGACGTCGTCCACGCCATCGAGGCGCATCACAACGAGGTCGAGCCCCGCTCCGTCGAGGCGGTCCTCACCCAGGCGGCCGACGCGATCTCGGGCGGACGGCCCGGCGCGCGCCGGGACAGCCTCGAGTCCTATGTCCGCCGACTGGAGCGCATCGAGCAGATCGCCGGCGAGCGCCCCGGCGTCGAGCGGGTGTTCGCCATGCAGGCCGGCCGTGAGGTCCGGGTCATGGTGGTCCCCGAGGAGGTCGACGACTCCGCCGCCCACCTGCTCGCCCGCGATGTGGCCCGCCAGATCGAGGACGAGCTCACCTATCCGGGCCAGATCCGGGTCACGGTCGTCCGCGAGACCCGCGCCATCGAGACCGCCCGTTAAGCCGACGGTCTGGAAGTGCGCTGGCGCGCGCGTCCCGACCATCGCCGTACGCTGGTCGGGTGAGTGACCGTAGGTACCAGGTACGCACATTCGGGTGTCAGATGAACGTGCACGACTCCGAGCGGATCTCCGGACTGCTGGAGTCGGCCGGGTACGTCCCGGTGGCGGATGGCGAGACCCCGGATCTCGTGGTGTTCAACACGTGCGCCGTCCGGGAGAACGCCGACAACCGGCTGTACGGCAACCTCGGTCAGCTTTATCCGACGAAGAAGGCCAACCCGGGCATGCAGATCGCCGTCGGCGGCTGCCTCGCGCAGAAGGACCGCGGCACGATCACCCGCAAGGCGCCCTGGGTCGACGTCGTGTTCGGCACCCACAACCTGCACCGCCTGCCGGTGCTGCTCGAGCGGGCCCGGCACAACGCCTCGGCCCAGGTCGAGATCGCCGAGGCGCTGGAGGTCTTCCCCAGCTCGCTGCCGGCGCGCCGGGCCAGCCTCGCCTCGGCCTGGGTCAGCATCAGCGTCGGCTGCGACAACACCTGCACCTTCTGCATCGTGCCCAGTCTGCGCGGCAAGGAGCGCGACCGCCGCCCCGGCGACGTGCTCGCCGAGGTCGAGGCTCTCGTCGCCGAGGGCGCCCTCGAGATCACCCTGCTGGGCCAGAACGTCAACTCCTATGGCCGCTCGTTCGGCGACCCGGCCGCGTTCGCCAGCCTGCTGCGTGCCTGCGGCCAGATCGACGGCCTGGAGCGGGTCCGGTTCACCTCGCCGCACCCGCGTGACTTCACCGACGACGTGATCGCCGCGATGGCCGAGACGCCGAACGTCTGCCCGCAGCTGCACATGCCGCTGCAGTCCGGTTCGGACGCGGTGCTGCGCCAGATGCGCCGCTCCTACCGGCGTGACCGTTACCTCGGCATCGTCGAGCGGGTACGCGCCGCGCTGCCGGCCGCCGCGATCACCACCGACATCATCGTGGGCTTCCCCGGCGAGACGGAGGCCGACTTCGCCGACACCCTCGACGTGGTGCGCGCCGCCCGCTTCTCCAGCGCGTTCACCTTCCAGTACTCGCCGCGTCCCGGCACCCCCGCGGCCACGATGGACGACCAGGTCCCGCCGGAGGTCGTCGCCGAGCGCTATGCCCGGCTCGTCGCGCTGCAGGACGTGGTCTCCCTGGAGGAGAACCGTGCCCAGGTAGGCCGGGTCGCCGAGGTGCTCATCGCCGAGGGGGAGGGCCGCAAGGACGACGCCACCGGCGGTCGCTCCGGCCGGGCCCGCGACGGCCGTCTGGTCCACCTGGGCCCCGACGCCAACTCCAGAGCCCGCTCGGGCCTGCCAGGTTCGGCGGCGGGTGACGCGGCCGTGCTCGCCGAACTCGCGCGGCTGCGCGCCGGCGACGTCGTCACCAGCGTCGTGACCTACGGCGCCCCGCACCATCTGGTCGCCGACGGCGCGCTGCTCACCGCCCGCCGCACCCGCGCCGGGGACCTGTGGGAGGCCAACCGCGCGGCGCCGGCCCGCCCGTCGGTCAGCCTCGGCATGCCCAGCCTGGGCGCACCCTCCGCGGCGGCCAGGTGACGCTCGTCGCCGCGGCGGTCTGCCCGCATCCACCCCTGCTCGTACCCCAGGTCGGCGCCGGTGAGCCGGTGGCCGCGCGGGAACCGGCGCTCGCCGCCGTCCGCCGGCTGCGCGCGGCGAACCCCGACGTCGTCCTCGCCGTCGGCGACGACCCGGAGGCGCTCGCGACCGGTTCCCGGCCCTACGGTCCGGACGCGGTCGGCGACTTCCGCGGCTTCGGCGTCGACTTCCGCGTCCCCCTCGGGCCGCCGGCCGGCGCCGGGCGGGCCGCCGCGGGGTCCGTGAACGCCGGCACAGACGTGGGCACGGACGGTCGCCGGCTGCCGTTGTCGCTGGCGGTCGGTGCCTGGCTGCTCGCCGAGACCGGCTGGGAGGCGGCGCGCCGCGGGCTCGGCGTGTCCCCGAAGGCCGAACCGGCCGAGGCCGCGGCGCTCGGCGGCGGGCTGGTGGCGGCCGCCGCGGCGGCGGGGGAGCGGGTCGCCCTGCTGGTGATGGGTGACGGGAGCGCGCGGCGGACGGCGAAGGCCCCGGGGTCGCTCGACGAGCGGGCGCAACCGTACGACGAGATCGTCGGGCGGGCGCTCGCGGACGTGGACCTCACCGCCCTGCTCGGCCTGGAGCCCGGACTCGCCGCGGACCTGCTGGTCGCCGGTCGGGCTTCCTGGCAGGTGCTTGCCGGCGCCGTGCGCGCCGCCGGTGCCGCGGGGTGGACCGCGGACCCGCTCTACGCCGACGCCCCCTACGGCGTCGGCTACTTCGTGTGCGTGTGGGAACGGGGAGGTGCCGCGTGACGGCGTCCGCTGCGCAGCCGGGCCCACCGCGGCGCACGACGGTGGCCGGTCTGGCGGCGCTCGCCGCCGGCCAGGACGACCTCCCCACCGTCGTCATGCTGCCGGGCTACACCGGCAGCAAGGAGGACTTCGCCCCCGTCCTGCCGCTGCTGGCCGCCGCTGGTCTGCGGGCCGTCGCGGTCGACCTGCGGGGGCAGTACGAGTCCGTCGCCGACGCGGACGAGCCGGACAGCCAGTTCGCCATCGACGCCCTCGCCGCCGACGTGGCCCTCGCCGCCGCCCAGCTGGGTACGCGGGTGCACCTCGTCGGGCACTCCTTCGGCGGGCTGGTGGCCAGGGCCGCGCTGATCGCCCATCCGGCGGCGATCGCCTCCGTCGTGCTGCTCGGATCCGGCCCGGCGGCGATCGTGGGGCCGCGCGGGCTGGCGCTGCACGCGATGTTCGCCCTGTATCGACAGGCTGGGCGCGCCGGGGTCTGGGAAGGTGTGCGCGCCATCGACACCACCGTCCGGCCGCCGGCGGAGGCCGAGTTCCTGCGCCAGCGCTTCTTCGCCAGTTCCGAGCGGGGGATGCTGGCCATGGGGGAGGCGCTGCTCGCCGAGCCCGACCGGGTCGCGGACGCGGCCGCCGCCGCCGCGGCGCACGCCATTCCCCTCCTGGTCACCCACGGCGTCGGCGACGACGCCTGGCCGCCGGCCATGCAGGCCGACATGGCGACCCGCCTCGGTGCCCGCTACGCCGTCATTCCCGACGCGCTGCACTCGCCCGCGGCCCAGAACCCCGCCGGCACGGCGGACGTCCTCGTCGGCTTCGTCCGCGACGCCGTCGCCGGATCGTCCACGGAGACGCTCCCCGCCTGCGAGGCCACCGCCGAGGTCAGCTGAACGGTCGGCCGAGCTCAGCCGGCCCGCGCGCCGCTGAGGCGAGCCAGGGCGCCGATCTCGGCCGGCGGGCTCGCGGAGCGGTGCGCGTGGCAGGCTTGAACCTGTGCGACAGGATGATCGGGGGCGCGGCGGCCGGGTCGTCGCGATCGTCGGGCCCACCGCGGCCGGCAAGAGCGATCTGGCGATCGACTTCGCCGCCTCGCTGGGCGACGGCGTCGCCGAGATCATCAATGCGGACTCGATGCAGCTCTACCGCGGGATGGACATAGGCACGGCCAAGGTTCCGCCGGCCGAGCGGCGGGGGATCCCGCATCATCTCCTCGACGTCTGGGACGTGACCAGGACGGCCGACGTCGCCAGCTACCAGCGGGACGCCCGCCTCGTCGTCGACCGCCTGCTGGCCGAGGGGCGGGTGCCGGTCCTGGTCGGCGGATCGGGCCTGTACGTGCGGGCCGTGCTCGATGAGCTGGAGTTCCCCGGCACCGACCCCGTGGTGCGGGCGAGGCTCGAGCAACGGCTCGCCGAGGACGGCCCGGCGGCGCTGCACGCCGAGCTCGCCGCCGCCGCTCCCGAGGCGGCGGCGGCGATCCTGCCGACCAACGGCCGGCGGATCGTGCGGGCGCTCGAGGTCGTCGCCCTGACCGGCGGATTCACCGCCACGTTGCCCGAACACCGGTCGCGCTATGACGTGGTCATGATCGGCGTCGACCGGGAGGATCTCGACGCGCGGATCGCGCTGCGGGTCGACCGGATGTGGGCGGCCGGGTTCCTCGACGAGGTCCGCGAGCTGGACAAGGTTGGGCTCTCGACCGGCCGGACGGCGTCGCGGGCACTCGGCTATGCCCAGGTGCTCGGCTGGATCTACGGCGAGTTCGCTTCGTCCGAGGACGCCCAGTCCGCGACGGTGACCGCGACGCGCCGCTTCGCGCGTCGCCAAAGGTCATGGTTCAAGCGTGATCCACGGATATTCTGGCTTGGCCAGCCCGATGTCGGCACCGTCCGCCGCCTGGTGGGCTCGCTCTGATATTGGCAGGGCCTCCGGGTGAAGCCTCGTGACAGTGGTGCGCCCGTCGGCCTGACGTACGACCGACCGTTCCCTCGCTGTGGTGCGCCAGCGGAGGCATGGCTGGTCCATCCCGGCGTCCGGGAGAGGCCTGCGTGACCGAGCTCGACCTAGCGCTCATACATGCCTTGTATGCCGCCTTCGATGACGGCACCCTCAGGTTCTCCTTCGAACCAGAGGTGGATCTGCGCACCGGATCCGTCCCCGGCATGACGGCTCGCCTCCAGTGGGCTCACCCCGACCGGGGCCTGCTCGACACCGGAGACGTCCGCGCCATCGCCCGGTTCGCGGGCCTCGCCGACCAGCTCGACCTGTGGGCGCTACGGGCCGCCATCACCGAGTGCCGCACCTGGCACCGGATGGCGGCCGGCACCCACATCCGCCCGCCCAGGCTGTGGCTGCACGTCGGCTCCCGTCAGCTCGCCCGGCCGACGTTCGCCGCCGAGGTGACCGCACTCGTCCGCGACCGGGGTGCCCTGCCCCCGGGCGCCGTCGGGCTCGCGTTCACCGAGGAGACCCTGGGCCGGGCGGCGCCGTCGCTGCCGCGCCTGCTCGCCGGGCTGCGCACCAGCGGCGTCGCGGTCGCGGTCCGGGCGTTCGGCAGCTGGATCGGCTCGCCGGCCACGCTCGACCTGCTGCCGCTCGACCTGGTCCGCGTGGACGACCGGTTCCTGCGAGCCACCCTGCGTGACCTCGAGGGCGAGGCGGTCTTCGCCTCGATGGTCGCGCTCGCGCACCGCCGCCACGCCGTCGTGCTCGTCGACGGCGTCGACACCGCCCGGTTCGCCGGCCGCGTCGCCAGCCTCGGCTGCGACCGCGCCGCCGGCCCGGTCTTCTGCCCGCCCCTGCCCGTCGACGACGCCCGCCTCCTCGCCCTGGGCCGCGGCCGCCCCACCCACACCCGCCACCCCCCTTCCCCTGGCACCCCCGGCCCCGCCGCTCCCTACGACATGCAGCCCACCGCCTGACGACGCCGGGCCCGCGGCCCGGCCCGCCACCGCCGTACGCTTCTGGGGTGCGGTTCGTGAAGGGGCATGGGACGGGTAACGACTTCGTGATCGTGCCGGATCCGGACGGTGACCTCGACCTGACGCCGGAGCTGGTGCGGGCGCTGTGTGACCGGCGGACCGGTGTCGGCGCCGACGGGGTGTTGCGGGTGGTGCTGGCCGCGGCCGACCCGTGGGCCTCCGCGCGGTCCGCGGCGTGGGCCTCCCAGGCCGGGACGCCGGCCGAGGCGGCCCGCTGGTTCATGGACTACCGCAATGCGGACGGGTCGCTCGCCGAGATGTGCGGCAACGGGCTGCGGGTCTTCGGCCGGTATCTCGTCGACGCCGGCTACGAGCCGCCCGGCCTGATCCCGGTCCTGACCCGGGCGGGTGTGCGGGTCGCGGACGTGCCCGCCGAGGGTGCGGTGACGGTCGAGATGGGGCCTGGGTTGGTCGGCTCCGCGGGCGCGGCGACCGTGACGCTCGCCGGGCGGACCTGGCGGGCCACCCCGGTGTCGATGGGCAACCCGCACGCGGTCTGCTTCGCCGACGACCTGAGCCCGGCGGGCCTCGCCGCGCTCGACCTGACCAGGCCGCCGGACGTGCCGTCGGAGGTGTTCCCGGACGGCGTGAACGTCGAGATCGTCGTCGGCGCGCCGGACGCCGTGGCGATGCGGGTGTACGAGCGGGGCGTCGGGGAGACGCTGTCCTGTGGGACCGGAGCCTGCGCCGTCGCGGTGGCCAGCGCCACCCGGGCGGGCCTGGGACCGGGGGTGGCGGTGCCGGTGGCGGTGCCGGGCGGCCTGCTGACCGTGCTGTGGGACGACGACCAGGTCCGGCTGCGCGGCCCGGCCGTGCTGGTCAGCGACGGCCTGCTGCGCCAGGACTGGCTGGCCGCCGCCGCGGGGGACAGCCGGTCCGCCGTGGCCGCGGGGCTCGTCTAGGCCGCCGGCCGCGGCCGCGCGGCTTCGGACACGGCCGTGCCGGCGCGCCGGGCCGTGGTCCTGCGCGGAAATCCCGTCGCGGGAGCACGCCGGGCGTGGCACGCTACCGTCACCGAAGGCGTGGCGGTTCCCGCGTCAGCGGGGTGAATGCGTGGCCCGCGCCAGCGGGGTGAAGACGTGGATCGTGTGCCACCGATCCTGGACGCACATCCCGGACAACTAGGCCCGACCGGCCACCGCGCGGAATCGAGTGCGGGCCGGTCGTGTTGGAACGGACGGTATGAGTCTTCCCGCTGAATCCGCAGTGACCAGCCCGACCCGCGAGCCCAGCTCTCCCATTGATTCCGTGAGCGGGATCGATGCGGACGGCGGCGCAACGCGGGGCGACGGGAACATTTCCGAGGCGGTCGCCAGGGTGCTGACGGCCGACTCCGGCGCCGCTGAACCCGCCGACACCGTCGGACCGGCGGACACCGCCGCCGACGCCGGTGGCGCGATCACGCTGCCGGGTCTCGGTTTCTACGATGACGCCGGCGACGAGCTGGCGGTCGAGGAGCGCGACGCGCTTCGCCGGATGCCGGGGCTCACCACCGAGCTCGCCGACGTCACCGAGGTCGAGTACCGCCAGCTGCGCCTGGAGCAGGTGGTCCTGATCGGTGTGTGGACCACCCGCTCGATCGAGGATGCCAAGACCTCGATGGCCGAGCTGGCCCAGCTGGCGGAGACCGCCGGCTCGGTGGTGCTCGACGCGCTCGTCCAGCGCCGGGACAAGCCGGACACCGCGACCTACGTCGGTTCCGGCAAGGCCAAGGAGCTGGCCGAGGTCGTCCGCGCGGCCGGGGCCGACACGGTGATCTGCGACGGTGAGCTCACTCCGGGCCAGCTACGCCAGCTGGAGGAGGTCGTCAAGGTCAAGGTCATCGACCGGACGGCGCTCATCCTGGACATCTTCGCCCAGCACGCCACGTCCAAGGAGGGCAAGGCGCAGGTCGAGCTCGCGCAGCTGCAGTACATGCTGCCGCGGCTGCGAGGCTGGGGTGAGTCGATGTCCCGGCAGGCCGCGTCCGGTGGCCGCGCCCCGATCGGTACCCGCGGCCCCGGTGAGACGAAGATCGAGACGGACCGGCGCCGGCTGCGCGCCCGGATCTCCCGGCTGCGGCGTGAGCTGCGCGAGATGGAGACCGTCCGCGAGACCAAGCGGTCGGCGCGTCGGCGCGGCGCGGTGCCTTCGGTGGCGATCGCCGGTTACACCAACGCCGGCAAGTCGTCGCTGCTCAACCGGCTGACCGGCGCGGGCGTGCTCGTGGAAAACGCGCTGTTCGCCACGCTGGACCCGACGGTGCGCCGCGCGACGCTGCCCGACGGCCGGGTGTTCACGCTCACCGACACGGTCGGCTTCGTCCGCCACCTGCCCCACCAGATCGTCGAGGCGTTCCGCTCCACGCTCGAAGAGGTCGCGGACGCGGATCTGATCATCCATGTGGTCGACGGCTCGCATCCGGACCCGATCGGGCAGCTCTCGGCCGTGCGCGAGGTGCTGAACGACATCGACGCCGGCGACGTGCCCGAGCTCATCGTGGTGAACAAGACCGACATCGCCGACAAGACGACGGTCGCGGGCATCAAGCGGATCGCTCCCGACGCGGTGTGCGTGTCGGCGCGGACGGGTGCCGGCCTGGAGGAGCTGGTGGAGGCCCTGGCCGCCCGGGTGCCGCACCCGCAGGTCGAGGTCGACGTCCTCGTCCCGTACAACCGCGGGGATCTCGTCGCCCGGATCCACGAGTCCGGTGAGGTTCTCGACCAGGCGCACACCGCGACGGGCACCGAGCTGCGCGCTCGCGTCTCCGCGGGCCTGGCCGCCGACCTGGACGCCTTCCGCCAGAGCGTCGACGCCTAGGGCGCATCACCGCCACGGCGCCTGTCGGTAGGTTCGTGGCGTGGCCGTGGAGGAATCGGGCAAGGCGGACAAGCCCGGTTCGCTCGGGCTGGCCGCTGTCATCGGCGCGGTCGCCGGGCTGTCCCTCGCCACTCGGTGGGGTGCGCTCCCCATGATCGCGGCGGCCGTCGTCGGTGGCCTGCTGACGACGGTGTCGGAGGCGGTCGCGCGGGCGCGGCAGCGTCCCGGCCAGATCCCCGCGTTGTGGTCGCGCATCGTGATGAGCACCGCGATGGCGGCGCCCCTGGCGTGGGCGCTGGCGGCGGTGACCGGGGCCGGGCCGGTGGTCGTGGGCCTGGTCGCCGGCGCGCTGGCCGGCGCGCTGGGGCTCCGTCCGCAGAAGGTGGTGCTTGGCCCGCTGGTGGGGCTCGCCATCGGCTACGGGTGCCGGCTGCTCTGGGGCGACGTCCCTGCCGCGATCGTCGGCGCGGCCACCGTGCTCGCCTTCCGGACCGTGTCGGCGGCGATCTTCCGGGACCCGCAGGTGATGATGCTCGCCGAACGGGTCAGCCCCGCGGATCTGCCGTTCGTGGTCCCGCTGGTGGCGCGGACCCGCTATGTCGGGACGGGCTACGTGCGCGACCTGGCCGAGGTGCTCGGCGGCGACTACCAGGCCGCCGCCCCCGACGTCGGGATCGTCGCCTCGCTGGACGAGCTGGCCGGCCCCGAGTTCGATCCCGCGACCGTCGCCCCGCTGGTGCGGGAGTTCTACGAGCACACCACCCGGTTCACCCTCGACATCGTTCCGCGATGGCGGTTGTGGGTGCGGCCCGGCTACCTGCTCTACCGCACCGTGCTCGCGCGCCCGCTGGGGCAGGCGAACGTGCCCATGAACCAGCGAGAGGCGCAGCGTGGGGTTCGCAGCCGGATCGACACGATCAGCGGCACCGACGACGGCACCGTAAGCATCCGGGGCTGGATCAGGTCGTACGTCGACAACGACGAACCCATCTACGTGGGGATCTACACGACCTACCGCCGGGACGGCCGCGGCTACGTCAGCGTCGGCTTCCCGCTGCCACAGGCCAGCTTCACGGCCACCCTCGCGCCGACCGCGCGGGCCGGCGGCGGGCTGGTGCTGTCCAGCCGCGGCGACCTGGACCAGCCCGGGCACTATCTGACCTATGTGGACGCGGAGACGAAGGAGCTGACCGCCGCGGCGGTCCACGGCTTCGCCGAGCAGCTCGACGTCTACCTCGAGGACGGCGAGCTGCGAGCCGAACACGAGTTCTGGGTGTTCGGCCTGCCGTTCCTCGTGCTCCACTACTCGATCCACCGCAAGGCCGAACTCGGCTAGCCGAGTTCGGCTAGCCGAGTTCAGTCTCAGCGCCTCACGGAGTGCTCAGACGCGGCGCATGACGGCGACGACGCGGCCGAGGATGGTGGCGTCGTCGCCGGGGATGTCGTGGAAGGCCGGGTTCTCCGGCTGGAGCCACGCGTGGCCGTCCCGGCGGCGCAGCCGCTTGACGGTCGCCTCCCCGTCGATCAGGGCGGCGACGATCTCGCCGTTCTCGGCGACCGGCTGCTGGCGGACCGCCACCAGGTCGCCGTCGCAGATCGCCGCGTTGATCATCGAGTCGCCGACGACCCGGAGCAGGAACAGGGTGCCCTCGCCGACGATCTCACGCGGCAGCGGCAGCACGTCCTCGACCGCCTGCTCGGCGAGGATCGGCCCACCGGCGGCGATCCGGCCGACCAGCGGCACGTAGGCGGTCGCCGCCTTCAGCGAGTCCTGCTCGCCGGCCTCGCGGGCGAGCGCGTCGTCGGCCGGGCCGAGCGTGTGCACCCGCAGCGGGCTCACGCCGCCCCGGCCCCTGCCCGCGCCGGCCGTCTGCCGGGTCTTCGGGATCGGCCTGACCGGCCGGCCACCCTCGGGGGAGACCACCTCGATCGCCCGCGGCCGGTTCGGGTCGCGGCGCAGCAGGCCCTTGTCCTCGAGCATCCTGAGCTGGTGCGCGACGCTGCTGGTGCTGGTCAGGCCCACCGCCTCGCCGATCTCGCGCACGCTCGGCGGGTAGCCGCGCCGCTCGACCGCGTCACGGATCACCTCGAGCACCTTGCGCTGACGGGGAGTCAGGCCGTCGTCGTCGACGGGGCCGTCGGGGAAGGCGCGTACGGTGCCGTCGCTCTCCTCGTCGCCGCTGGCCGACGGGCGTCCTGCCCTGCGCGGCCCCCTGCCCTGCGTGGTCATGGCCTAGGTTCTCCCTCGCTCAAGGTCATGGTGCGGGACCGGGCCGCCGGCTTCTCATCGGCCTCACCTGTGGATAAGGGGAGCCGGGTTGCGCCCGATCGTGTGACGACCGTAGCCCGGTGGCGCGCGAATCTCAAACAGGCGTTCGAGCGTGTCTGCGTGCTCTGTCGGCCTTGTGCATGTAAGAATCGACCATCAGTTCGAAGCGGGCCCTGTCCTCGTCCTGACTTCCGCTACCGGCTACTGCCGCCGGTGGTCGCCAGTTGTAGATCTTGGGCTACCTTCCCGATGGCCCCAGATGTCTGCCGGGGATGTCTCCCTCGATGACCGGTCGCCACGGTTCTTCGAGGGCTCGCGCCCCGGACCCCCCGACGTTGGTTGAGCTTCGCTCGACGAGCTGTGCCGGGTAATGGCCCGGCCGCTAGGAGGTTTGGCGTGACGAACCCGCGTGGGGCCACCCTGGTCCCAGGGCGCCCGGCCCCGCGACAGCCGGACGGCGCCGATGTGATCGCCCTGCCCGTACCGAGCCGTCGTCGGTCGGCGAACGCCGCCCCGCCGGCGGTTCCCAGCCCGCTCGCGCGGGCTGTCGCCGCCGAGCACCCGGTCGCCGGCGCGAGGTTGGACCGCCGGCGGGCGGGACGGCCGGCGCCCGCGCTGAGGCTGACCGGCCGCGGCCGGGCCGTCGCCGGGCTCCTGCTTGTCCTCGCTGTCTGGGGCGCCACCAGCGCCGCATGGCTCGCCGTTCACTGGGCGCTCGCCGCCTTCTGACCGGCGGCGTCCTTCCCTGGCCCGACGCCCGCGCCGACCACCCGGTCGGCGCGGGCGTCGGGCTGTCGGCATGTGACGGTTCGTCGCGAACCTGCTGCTTCTCCCCGTCTGGGCGGGTGGGATCCGACACGCGCGGGGGGCATGCTCACGGGTGATCCGGGTATGCGCTACTCTGGCAGCACAACATCTTGTAGTTACATACCTGTAAGTAGTCCACAGCTTGTAGTTGCGGAATAGCTAGCCGCGGAACGGCAGCGTTCCGTGGGAGCTGTGGAGACCGTCCCGACGGTGCGCGGTCGCGCTCGTGGGAGCTTCCCCGGCCAGGTCGCCATGCCCTGCGTCAGCCATGCCTCGGGAAGCAGGGACGGGGCCGAAGCGTGGACGCGTTCTCTCGCGTGCGTGGTTGTTCCTACAGGGGTCTGACGAAGGGAGGAGCCGTGCGGTGTCCGTTTTGCCGGCATCCCGACAGCCGAGTGGTGGACAGCCGGGAAGCCGATGAGGGCGCGGCCATCCGGCGCCGCCGGGCGTGCCCGTCCTGCGGGCGGCGGTTCACGACCATGGAGGAGGCCTCGCTGCAGGTGCGCAAGCGCAGCGGTGCCGCCGAGCCGTTCAGCAGGGCCAAGGTCGTCGCTGGTGTCCGCAAGGCCTGCCAGGGCCGTCCGGTGAGCGCCGAGGACCTTGCCAGGCTCGGTCAGCGAGTGGAGGACACGGTCCGCTCGTCGGGCGCCGCCGAGGTCGCTGCCGAGGATGTGGGCCTCGCGATCCTCGGGCCGCTCCGTGAGCTCGACGAGGTCGCCTACCTGCGGTTCGCGTCCGTCTACCTGTCGTTCGAGTCGCTCGCCGACTTCGAGCGGGCGATCACTCAGCTGCGCGCCGACCAGGCCGGGCAGGCCGACCAGGCCGGGCAGGACCTGCCGGACGACGTCGTCGCCGTCACCTCGCCCGGGTCGCCCAGACCCTAGGCCTCAAGGCCGCATCCTTCGGCCGTATCCGGGTCCCGCGGCCGCCGGCTCTGTTCGGCATGCCCGCGATCCGCCCCAGAGACGACTTCCAAAGACTTCAGAGCCAAAGACGACCAGAGCAAAGACGACCAGAGCTGAGGAGTGTCATGACGGAGACCCGCGGCACGAAGCAGAAGGCCAGCTCCAACGGGAAGGCCGCCTCGGCCGTCGGGAAGCCCGCCTCCCTCGCCGGCGCGGTGAGCGAGGCCGCGACCGTCCCTGCCGCTGGCAGCGGTGACGGTGGCGACGGCCCGGCCGGCGAGACCGGTAAGGGCGGCGGGACCGGCAAGGCCGGAGGGACGGGCAAGGCCGGCGCCGCCAGGGCCGCCGGCCTGCGGATCGAGCGCCGCAACACGACGGCCGGTGTGCACCCGTACGACCAGGTGACCTGGGAGCAGCGGGACGTCGTCATGACCAACTGGCGGGACGGCTCGATCAACTTCGAGCAGCGCGGCGTCGAGTTCCCGGCGTTCTGGTCGATCAACGCGTCGAACATCGTCACCAGCAAGTACTTCCGTGGCGCCGTCGGCTCCCCGCGGCGCGAGTCGTCGCTGCGCCAGCTGATCGACCGGGTCGTCGGGTCATACGGAAAGTCCGGCCGCGAGAACGGCTACTTCGCCTCCGACGAGGACGCGGAGATCTTCGAGCACGAGCTCACCCACATGCTTCTGCACCAGATGTTCAGCTTCAACAGCCCCGTCTGGTTCAACGTCGGTACCACGGCGCCTCAGCAGGTATCCGCGTGCTTCATCCTCGCGGTCGACGACAACATGGACTCGATCCTGAACTGGTACCGCGAGGAAGGGCTCATCTTCAAGGGCGGCTCCGGCTCGGGGCTCAACCTGTCGCGGATCCGGTCGTCGAAGGAGCTGCTGTCCTCGGGGGGGACGGCCTCCGGGCCGGTCAGCTTCATGCGGGGCGCGGACGCGTCGGCGGGGACGATCAAGTCGGGTGGGGCCACCCGGCGGGCCGCGAAGATGGTGGTGCTGGACGTCGACCACCCCGACATCGTCGAGTTCGTCGAGACGAAGGCCCGCGAGGAAGACAAGATCCGCGCGCTGCGTGACGCCGGGTTCGACATGGACCTGGGTGGCAAGGACATCGCGTCCGTGCAGTACCAGAACGCCAACAACTCGGTGCGGGTCACGGACGAGTTCATGCGTGCCGTCGAGTCCGGCGCCGCGTTCGACCTGCGCGCGCGCCTGGACGGCCGGGTCATCGAGTCCGTGGACGCGCCCGCGCTGATGCGAAAGATCGCCAAGGCCGCCTGGGAGTGCGCCGACCCCGGAATCCAGTACGACGGCACCATCAACGACTGGCACACCACGCCGGACGCCGGCCGGATCTCGGCCAGCAACCCGTGCAGCGAGTACATGCACCTGGACAACTCCAGCTGCAACCTGGCGTCGCTGAACCTGATGCGCTTCCTGCGCGCGGACCGCACGTTCGACGTCGAGGGGTTCGTCTACGCCGTCGAGATGATCATCACCGCGATGGACATCTCGATCTGCTTCGCGGACTTCCCGACGCCGGAGATCACCGCGGTCACCCGGGCCTACCGCCAGCTGGGCATCGGCTACGCGAACCTGGGCGCCCTGCTCATGGCCAGCGCCCGCGCCTACGACTCCGAGGGCGGCCGCACACTCGCCGCCGCGATCACCTCACTGATGACCGCCACCGCCTACCGCCGCTCCGCCGAGCTCGCCGGCGTCGTCGGCCCCTACGACGGCTACGCCAGGGACATCGACAGCCACCGCCGGGTGATCCGCAAGCACGCCGCGGCCAACGACGCCGTGCGCTCCGGACATGTCGAGGACGCCCGGGTCCTCGCCGTGGCGTCGAAGGAATGGGAGAAGTGCCTGGCGATCGGTGAGCGCAACGGCTGGCGCAACGCGCAGGCCAGCCTGCTCGCCCCGACCGGCACGATCGGCCTGGCGATGGACTGCGACACCACCGGCATCGAGCCGGACCTGGCGCTGGTGAAGATGAAGAAGCTGGTCGGCGGCGCCAGCATGAAGATCGTCAACCAGACGGTGCCGGCCGCGCTGCGGGCGTTGGGCTACGCGGAGGAGACGGTCGAGGCGATCGTCGAGTTCATCGCCGAGCACGGCCACGTCGTCGACGCGCCCGGCCTGCGCCCCGAGCACTACGAGGTGTTCGACTGCGCGATCGGTGAGCGGGCGATCGCCCCGATGGGCCACGTCCGGATGATGGCCGCGGTGCAGCCCTTCCTGTCCGGGGCGATCTCGAAGACGGTGAACATGCCCGAGTCGGCCACGGTCGACGAGGTCGAGGAGATCTACCTGGAGGGCTGGCGGCTCGGCCTGAAGGCGCTGGCGATCTACCGGGACAACTGCAAGGTCGGCCAGCCGCTGACCGACGTGCGGGGCGCGAAGCGGTCGGCTGACGAGGCGAAGGCGATCGCCGACGCCGTCGCAGGCACGATCGGGACCACCCTCGCGGCCACGCCGACCACCCTGGCCGACCACCGGCCCGTGCGGCGGCGACTGCCGAAGATCCGGCCGTCGCAGACGGTGTCGTTCTCGGTTGGCGGGGCCGAGGGGTACATGACGGCCGGCTCCTACCCGGACAACGGCCTCGGCGAGATCTTCGTCAAGATGTCGAAGCAGGGCTCGACACTGGCCGGCGTGATGGACGCGTTCTCGATCGCGATCTCGATCGCTCTGCAGTACGGCGTGCCGCTGGAGACCTACGTCTCGAAGTTCATCAACATGCGCTTCGAGCCGGCCGGCATGACCGACGACCCGGACGTCCGGATCGCCCAGTCGGTGCTGGACTACCTGTTCCGCAGGCTCGCGCTGGACTACCTCTCGGATGAGCAGCGCGCCGAGCTCGGCATCCTGACCGCCTCCGAGCGTGCCCGCCAGGTCTCGACCCAGTACGGCGGGGTCGCCGCGCCCGACGACGAGGACCTGACCGCCACCGAGTCTGGCCCGACCGCCGCCGCCCGGCCGGCGCCGGCCGCGGCGGCGCACGCCCACGGTCCGGAGTTCGTGGAGCTGGAGCTTCGTTCCGCCGCCCCCGGCCAGTCGCTGCTGGCCCAGACGGCGGTCGACGCCCCGCTGTGCTTCACCTGCGGAGTCACGATGCGCCCGGCCGGCAGCTGCTACGTCTGCGAACAGTGCGGCTCCACCAGCGGCTGCAGCTGACGCGGCATTCCGTGGGGTAGGTGATCATTCACCTACCCCACGGTCTTCCTACCCGTCGCTGCTACATCGACGGATGTCGGGTCCAGGGTCGGCGCGGCCGGGTCGGAGGACGGCCTGTGGGCCATGGCGTCAGACCGTGGGTCTGGCTGCCTGTCGACGTTCCTGCCCGCCCGTCGCTCCGCTCCGCCATATTCTGGATCGTGCGGTAGCGGAAACTTAAGTTTCAATATTTCGATCTTGACTTTGTTGAATCACGAGTCTCCGAGGCCGGTCGAGCGTCAAGATCGAAATGTGCTGTATATGCACGCTGGGGTGCGATATCTGCCAAAGTTCTTGACCGGGCAGGAGCGAAAACTGAGAATCCGGGACATGAGTGGTGGAGTGTGGGACGAGGTCTTCGACGTCGTCGTGGTGGGTAGTGGCGCGGGTGCCCTGACTGCGGCGCTGCTCGCGGCCGACGGCGGCGCCAGTGTCTGCGTCGTGGAGAAGTCCGAGTACATCGGCGGGACGACGGCAACCTCCGGCGGGGACATGTGGCTCCCCGTGAACCGGCATATCGCGGACCAGGACTCGCGCGAAGAGGCGATCGCCTACGTCACCCGGCTCTCCGACGGCCGTGCCTACGACCCGCACCTCATCGAGGTCTATGTCGACACCGCGGCGGAGGCGCTGGACTACCTCGAGGCCAACACCGACCTGGTGACCCGTGCCCACAAGGGGCTCCCCGACTACTACGCGGTCGTGCCCGGCCGTATCCCCGGCACCAAGGAGATCCCGCGGTCGGTCTCGTGCCAGCCCTACCCGGCGCGGGAGAAGCTCGGCGCCGAGTGGGCCGCGCGGGTGAACCCCAGCCCGTGGGTGAAGCCTCCGGAGGTGGCCTACGCCGAGGCGATCGAGGTCGTCCCCCGCGAGGAGCTGGAGCGGCGTCGGCGTGAGGGGTACCGGGCGAAGGGCGGCGCCCTCATCGCGACGCTGCTGAAGGCGCTGCTCGATCGCGGCGTCTCGGTCCGCTACTCGACGTCGGGGCGCGAGCTGGTGACGAACGACGCCGGCGCGGTCGTCGGCCTCGTCGTCGGCGAGGACGGCGCGCTTACCCGGCTCGGGGCCCGCAAGGGCGTCGTGCTCGCCACCGGCGGCTTCGAGTGGAACCCCGACATGGTGACGACGTTCCTCGGCTACGACGTGAAGCCGTGTACCCCGTGGACCAACACCGGTGACGGCCACCGGATGGCGATGCGCGCCGGGGCGCAGCTTGGCCTGATGACGTCCTTCTTCAGCTATGGCGTCATGCACGACCCGTGGGAGATCGGCCGCGACGGCAACCCGCTGCCGCAGATGGAGATGGGCCTGGGCGCCGGGTCGATCATCGTCAACCAGCATGGCAAGCGCTTCATGCACGGCGGCTACACGTACAACGACTTCTCGCACCCCTTCAACTTCTTCGACCAGCGCAACCCGGGCTACACCAACAAGGGGCCCGCGTGGTGCGTCTTCGGCGCGGCGCAGTGGGAGAGCAAGAAGGGCGTCTTCGGCGGCAAGATCGTCGACGGGGAGATCGTCGGGCCGAACGGCCAGCCCGCCCCGTCGTGGCTCGTCGCCGCCGAGAGCATCCGCGAGCTCGCCGCGAAGATCAACGTGGACCCGGACGCCCTGGAGGAGACCGTTCTCCGGTACAACGCCTTCGCCGAGAAGGGCGAGGACCCCGACTGGGGCGACCCCGAGCAGGTCCGCTCGGCCACCGGCCCGGACACGACGAGCCTCAAGCCCGTCGTCGGCCCGTTCTACGGCGCGATCCAGCAGTGGCCGGGGACGCTGGGGACGAGCGGCGGGCCGAAGATCGACGCCGACGCCCGCGTGCTGGGCACCGAGGTGCCGATCGTCGACGGTCTCTACGCCGCCGGGAACACCGCGGCATCCGTCCTCGGCGGGACCTACCCGGGCGGCGGCTCCTGCGTCGGCCCCAGCATGGTGATGGGGTACCGGGCGGGGCGGCACGCCGCCGCGCGGCCCGCCCGCGACATCGGCTGATCGCTCTGTTCGAAAACGCGCTGATCGCTCTGTTCGAAGGGGCGAACCTTGCGTCGGGCCGGCCGGGACATGCGTCCCGGCCGGCCCGACGGCTCTGACTAGCCGAATACGTCGGCGGCGGTTACGCGAAGCACATCGTCGGGCAGATTGCCGGTCACTTCCTCCCGGGCGGCGATGGCGTACAGCGGTTCTGGAAAGTCCGGGCTCAGCAGGTTGGACGCATGCGCCTTGCGCACGAGGGCGCGCAGGACGTGGCCGCCTTCTTCTCGCCTGGCCCACTTCACCTCGGCGGCGAGGCTGAGCCGTCCTCCTGGCTCGCTGAGCATCGCGACATCGATCTCGGCCGGGTCGGCCCCGTACTGGTGCCAGAACCGGCCAACTTCGATGACGGGCGCCAGCCTGGGGTCGTCCGCCATGGTCTGGATGAGATGTGTGCGTACCGCGTCCTCCCAGCGGTCGCCCATGAAGTTGTCGAACTGGCCTTCCATCACGCCTGCCACGGACTTGCCGAGGCCCTGGATGATGCCCGCCCGGCGAGGCTCCGCGATGGCTAGCCAGAAGGCCAGGAAGTTGTCCGCCACTCGGTAGTAGGCCCGTCGCGGGTCCGCACTGCGCCCGACCGGAAGCACCCGCTGGACCAGGCCGAGGTCGGCCAGAGCGGCCAGTGCTCGGGTTGGGTCGGTACCCAACGCGCCCTTGATCTCTCCGAACCTGGTGCGTCCGGCCGCGATCGCCCGAAGTACCTGTTCCGGGATACGTTCGCGGCGCCCGCCGGCGAAGTCCTCGGTGGCGAGGATCAGCTGGCCTTCGTTGAGAAGAAGCCCATGCTCGTCCGCGACCAGTCGCGTGAGGTTGTCCCGGAACGACCCCGACTGGTCCCACAGGTCAAGGTAGAACGGTATGCCACCGCAGACGCCCCAGGCCTTGGCGCGTTCGGCCGGTGAGAGGTCGGGCAGCATCAACGCCGCCTCACTGGGCAGAAACGGTCGGACCTGCAGACGGAGGGTGGCCCGGCCATAGAGCGGGGCGCGTTCCTCCTGCAACGCCTCCATGGTGCGTACCGCCGAGCCGCAGAGGACCAGACGGACGGGATGGTCGCCCATGCCCTCCCAGATCGCGCGCAGCGTGCTCTCGATGCTCGGATCGCTCTGGACCAGTTCGGGGAATTCATCAAGAATCAAGACCAGCGGCGATTCCGAAGCCGTGCGCCGAAAGATCTCGAATGCCTCGTCCCAGTCCCGAAACGGGCGGCTGGTCAGGTCGCGGTCGGCGAGTTCGAGCACCGGAGCCGCGGCCGCCGAGAGGGCAGCAAGTTCCTGGTCGAGCGCGCGGTTGCGCGACACGTGGTAGATCGCGCGTTTGCCGGCTGCCCAATGCGCCAGCAAGTGGGACTTCCCGACCCGCCGTCGTCCCCATACGACGCCGAGTTGAGGCCCTGGACGCCCGAACCACTCGTCCAGCAGGGACAGCTCCTTGACTCGATTGACGAAGCGCACCTTGGTCCATCTCCAGTAGCGGATCGGTCGCTCCATCGTACCTGCGATGGTCGCAGCCTTCGACCATCGCAGCCTGCGATGGTCGCAGGTTGCGCGAGACGTGCCTGCGGAGTCGGTGGGCACCCCCGTCCGGCTCAGGCCGTCGAGGGCGAGGGCGCGTTGCCAGCCGTCGGTCCGGGGGCGTCGCGGATGGGGTCGTGGACGGCGAAGACCCAGGTGAGGTCTGCGCGGGCGAGGTCCGGACGCAGGTGCCATCGCCCGACGCATCGGTAACGAGGTGGTCGCCGGAGGCCGGATGCGGGCTTGCCGAGGGCTTGCTAGGCCGGCCCGTCCAGTTCGAGGTCCGCGTGGCCGACGTCCAGCTCGACGCGGGCGGCGACGAACCGGGTGATGCCGAGCTGCAGCGGCGTGCCGTCGGTCAGGGTGTCGAGGGACCGGGTGACGAGGACGACGGAACCGGCCGTCAGCCCGAGGTCGGCCGCCTCGGCGGCGGTGGCGTGCCGCGCGCTGACCGTGGTCGCGGCCCGCACGTAGTCGTCGATCCCGACAGCCCGCAGCGCCGCGGTTATCGACCCGGTGGCGTCGAAGCGCTCCGCGAGCCCCGGCACACGGTCGGCCGCGAACCAGTGCGTGCCGCGCGAGATGGACAGGCCGTCCACCGAGCTCGCGGTCTCGAGTCGCAGACCCGCGCCGCCGCCGAGCGCGAGCCGCTCGGCGACCTCGGCGGGTGGCTCCTGCTCGACGGCTGACGCGAGCAGCCGGCGCGAGGCGCTGCCGCGGCTGCCCAGGCTGTCGGTGAGACGGGTGCGCGCGCCGATGCGGTGCACCAGCACCGTGTGCTCGGCGACGTAGGTCCCGCTGCCGCGGCGGGAGACGACGAGGTGTTCGGCGGCCAGGGCGGCCACGGCCTGGCGCACGGTGTTGCGGTGCACGCCGAAACGCTCGGCGAGCTCGCCCTCGGGAGGGAGCTTGGCGCCCGGTGCCCGGGCACCGCCGACGATCTCCCGGCGCAGCTCCTCGGCGATGAGCCGCCAGGTGGCGTATCCGCTGGGGGACCTGCTCTGCGCCGTCATGACGTTCGGAACTCTACCCACCTCGGCCGCCGCGTTCCCCGGCCGTTCACCTCCTGTCGGACAGATCGCCGCTTATACGTCATGGCGCCAAGGTCCCGTGTTGGGGTAACGTCAAGTTGTCTAGATAGCTGGACAACTTGACGGAGGATGCTGTGACACCACAGACGCTCCCGACTGAGGCCCCCGGCGACACTGGGACCCCCGGCGAGGCCGTGGCCCCCGATGAGGCCGTGGCCGCCCGGCAACGGTGGATGCGGACGCTCGCGATGGCCGGCCCGGCCGACCTCGACGCGGCCTGGCGGGGCTGGGCACCGAAGCCAGCCGTGCAGGCGGTCCGCGGCCCCGAGGCAGGCCTGGTGATGGTGCGGGCGCGCGTCGACGGCGGCGGGGCGCGCTTCAACCTGGGGGAGGCCACCGTCACCCGGGCCGCCGTGCGCCTGCACGGCGAGCCGCTGGCCGCCGACGCCATCGGCACCTCCTATGTCCTCGGCACCGACCTCGAGCACGCGCGGCTCGCGGCCATCTTCGACGGCCTGCTGGCCGACCCCGGGCAGCGCGAGCGGGTCCTGGCAGAGGTCATCGCGCCGCTCGAACAGGCGCATGCCGAACGCGACGACATCCGTGGCGCAGAGGCGCGCAGCACGCTCGTCGACTTCTTCTCCGTCGCCCGGGAGCACGAGTGACCCCGGCCGCGCTGCCCGCGCCCGGCTTCGCCGACCCCACGCGTGACGCGCAGCGCGCCTTCCGTGCCGTGCTCGACGCGCTCGCCCACCCCACGCGCCCCTACCCGCTGGCCGGACCGGCCGAGCCGCCCGCCGCGCTCGGCCAGGGTCTCGCCGCCGTCGCGCTGGCCCTGCTCGACGAGGACTGCGCCGTCTGGCTCGGTGGCGCGCTGGGCCACGACGCCGAGACCGCCGCCTGGCTCGCGTTCCACACCGGCGCGCGTCGCGTCGCCGACCCGGCCGCGGCCGGCTTCCTCATCACCGGCCCGGACGCGCTGCCGCCGCTCGCCTCGCTGGCGCTCGGCACGGATGAGGCGCCGCACCTGTCGGCCACGGTCGTCCTGGACATCCGCGGCTGCGCCGGGCCCGCCCGGTTCACCGCGCGGGGGCCCGGCATCGACGGTCACGCCACGCTCGCGGCCCCCTGGGCTCCGGACGCGTTCGCCGAGGCCTGGCGCCGGAACACAGAACTCTTCCCGCGCGGCGTCGACCTGCTGCTGGTCGACGCCGGGACGGTCGCCGCGCTGCCCCGCACCACCCGCCTTACCGCCGCCGTCGCCGCGGACACCGAACAGGCCGCGGACACCGAACAGGCCGCGGACACCGATACCGAACGGGAGGCCTGAGCCGATGTACGTCGCGGTCAAGGGCGGGGAACGCGCCATCGCCAACGCCCACGCCCTGCTCGCCAAGGAGGGACGCGGGGATCCGGGCCTGCCGCGCATCGAGCTGGCCGCCGTCGCCGGCCAGCTCGGAGTCCTGGTCTCGCGCGTCATGACGGAGGGGTCGCTGTACGACCCCGAGCTGGCCGCGCGCGCCATCCTGCAGGCACAGGGCGACGTGCTCGAGGCCGTGACGCTGGTGCGCTCGTACCGCACGACCCTGCCGCGCTTCGGCTACACGCTGCCGGTGGACACGGCTGGGCTGCCGCCGCAGCGCCGCATCTCGGCGACCTTCAAGGACCTGCCCGGCGGCCAGCAGCTCGGCGCAACCTTCGACTACACCCACCGGCTGTTCACCGACCGCGACACCGCGGGCCCGCGGACCGGGCGGGAGGCCGGGCCACGGCCGGAGATGCCGCGCGTGACCGACCTGCTCGGAGCGAGCGCGCTCATCGAGCCCGACCATGCCGGCACCGGCACCGGCACCGGCACCGGCACCGGCATTGGCACCGGTGACCCGGAGCCGGCTGACCTCACCCGGGAGCCCGCCGTCTTCCCGATGAGCCGGGCCGAACGGCTGCAGGCACTCGCCCGCGCCGACGAGGGGTTCCTGCTGGCGCTGGGCTACTCGACTCAGCGTGGCTACGGGAGCACGCACCCGTTCGCGGGAGAGATCCGCGTCGGCGAGGTCGAGGTCGAGTTCGAGGCACCCGAGCTCGGTTTCGCGGTCCCGCTGGGCCGCCTCGAGGTCACCGAGTGCCAGATGATCAACCAGTTCCAGGGCAGCGCCGACACCCCACCGCAGTTCACCCGTGGCTATGGCCTGGCCTTCGGCCGCGGCGAGCGCAAGGCCATGTCGATGTCGCTGGTCGACCGGTCGCTGCGCGCCGGCGAGTTCGGCGAGCGCGTCGTCGCCCCGGCACAGGACGAGGAATTCGTGATCAGCCATAGCGACAACGTCCAGGCCACCGGCTTCGTGGAGCACCTGAAACTGCCGCACTACGTCGACTTCCAGGCCGAGCTCGGGCTCGTCCGCCGCCTACAGGCCGAGTTCCGTGAGCGGGCCGCCGCCCGGCCGGCCTCCCCGGCGCCAGCCGGGGCGGACCCCGCTGACGGGACCCCCGCCGGCCAGGCACTCAGCCTCGCGGAGGCAATGGCATGACCGGCGGACTCGGCGGATACAACATCGGCTACCTCGACGAGCAGACGAAGAGGATGATTCGTCGGGCGCTGCTCAAGGCCGTCGCCATCCCCGGCTTCCAGGTGCCGTTCGCCTCACGCGAGGTGCCGATGCCGCGTGGCTGGGGAACCGGCGGCGTCCAGGTGACCGCCGCGATCATCGGGCCGGACGACGTGCTCAAGGTCATCGACCAGGGCGCGGACGACACCACCAACGCCGTGTCGATCCGCTCGTTCTTCGCCGCGGTCGCCGGGGTGCGCACGACGACGCGCACCGACGAGGCCAGCATCATCCAGACCCGCCACCGCATCCCGGAGACGCCGCTGGGCGAGGGGCAGACGATCGTCTACCAGGTGCCGGGCCCCGAGCCGCTGCGGTTCCTGGAGCCACGTCTCACCGAGACCCGCCGCCTGCACGCGCTGGCGGACTACGGACTCATGTACGTCAAGCTGTACGAGGACATCGCCAAATACGGCCACTTCGCGACGACCTACGACTACCCCGTCATGGTCGCGGGCCGCTACGTCATGGCACCGTCCCCGATCCCCAGCTTCGACAACCCGAAGATGCACCGCAACCCGGCCCTGCAGCTGTTCGGCGCCGGGCGCGAGAAGCGCATCTACGCCGTGCCGCCCTACACGGACGTCGAGAGCCTCGGCTTCGAGGACTACCCCTTCGAACCACAGCGCTTCGACGAGCCCTGCGCGATCTGCGGCTCCGTCGGCGTCTACCTCGACGAGGTCATCACTGACGACGTGGGCGGCTCGATGTTCGTCTGCTCCGACACCGACCACTGCGAGCGTGCGGCAGCCGGCGCGGCCGCGGCCGGCGCCGACACGGCCGACACCCAGGCCGCCGGCACCGAAGCGGTGACCGCATGAGCGGCGCGCAACCCCTGCTGGAGGTCCGCGACGCGGGCCACCGTTACAGCGACCGCTGGGGCTGCCGTGGCGTCGACCTCGACCTGTGGCCCGGTGAGGTGCTCGCCGTGGTCGGCGAGTCGGGATCCGGAAAGTCGACGCTGCTCGGCACGCTCTCCCAGCGCCTCAGCCTGACCGAGGGCAGCATCCGTTACCGCGCCGCCGACGGCGAGGTGGCGGATCTGTCCGAGATCGGCGAGAGCGCGGTGCGCCGGCTGTGGCGCACCGAATGGGGCTTCGTCCACCAGGATCCCGCCGACGGGCTGCGCATGCACGTGAGCGCGGGCGGCAACGTGGGCGAGCCGCTGATGGCGACGGGCTGGCGCCACTACGGGCGCATCCGCGCCGCCGCCGCGGAGTGGCTGCGGCGGGTGGAGATCCCCGCCGACCGCATCGACGACGCTCCCGTCACCTTCTCCGGCGGCATGCGCCAGCGCCTGCAGATCGCCCGCAACCTGGTGGTCTCGCCGCGGCTGGTGTTCATGGACGAGCCCACCAGCGGCCTGGACGTGTCGGTGCAGGCGCGCCTTCTCGACCTGATTCGCTCGCTCGTCGCCGAGCTGGGCCTGGCCGTGATCATCGTGACGCACGACCTGGCGGTGGCCCGGCTGATCTCGCACCGAACCCTGGTGATGAAGGACGGCCGCGTCATCGAGTCCGGCCTGACCGACCGGGTGCTCGACGACCCCCAGGCCGCCTACACCCAGCTCCTCGTCTCCTCGATCCTCCAGGGGTGATCAGACCATGGCTGTCCCAGCGGCTGCGGCCCCGCCGATCCTCGCCGTCTCCGGCGTCGACAAGACCTTCACCATGCACCTGCAGGGCGACCAGCGCCTGCCCGTGCTGCGCGGGCTGACCTTCGAGGTGCACGCCGGCGAGTGCGTCGCGCTCGGGGGAGTCTCGGGCGCCGGCAAGAGCTCGATCCTCAAGATGGTCTACGGCAACTACGCCGCCGACCGCGGCAGCATCGTCCTGCGCCGCCCGGGCGCCACTGCCGACGGCGGCGTCATCGACATCGCCGCCGCCGACCCGCGCCAGGTTCTCGGCGCCCGTCGCGACACGATGGGTTACGTCAGCCAGTTCCTGCGCTGCGTGCCACGCGTCGGCGCCCTGCAGGTCGTCGCCGAGCCGCTCGTCGAGCGCGGCGTGCCCGCGGCGCGGGCACGCGAGCGAGCGGCGGAGTTGCTCGCCCGGCTCGCCATCCCCGAGCGGCTGTGGAGCCTGCCGCCGGCCACCTTCTCCGGCGGCGAGCAGCAGCGGGTCAACATCGCGCGTGGGTTCGTGACCGAGCTGCCACTGCTGCTGCTGGACGAGCCCACCGCCTCGCTCGACGCGCGCAACCGCGACGTCGTCACCGAGCTGATCCGCGAGAAGCGCGCGCGGGGCGTCGCGATGCTCGGCATCTTCCACGACGCGGCGGTGCGCGAGGCGGTCGCCGACCGCGTCCTTCCCGTGGAGATGTTCGCCCCGGCCGTCGGGGCGGCGGCGTGACCGCACGGTTCGCGATCTACGCGGCGCCGGGCACCGGTCCGACGGACGCCGCGGCCGTGGCGCTGCGCGAGAAAGCCGAGCGGTGGCTGGGCCGCGCCGTCTCGGGGGAGCCGGTCACACCCGGCGTCCCCGCCGGCTGGACCCGCGAGACGGTCGACGCGATGACGGTCGACGCGCGCCGATACGGCTTCCACGCCACGCTCAAGGCGCCGTTCCGCCTCGCCGAGGGCCGCACGCCCGACGAGCTCGACGCCGCGTGCGCGTCCTTCGCGGCGGGGCGGGCCGGCGTGACGATCCCGCGGCTGTCTCTCGCGCGCCTCGGCAGCTTCTTCGCCCTGGTACCAGGGGCGGAAGCGGCGGAACTGTACGCGCTCGCCGACGACGTGGTGACCGGTTTCGACGGCTTCCGCGCCCCGGCGACCGAGGCCGAGCTCGCCCGCCGCAAGCCGGCCTCGCTCACGCCGCGCCAGCGCGAACTGCTGGGGGCCTGGGGCTACCCGTACGTGCTCGACGAGTTCCGTTTCCACCTCACCCTCACCGACGGCATACCGCCACGACGGCAGCCGGACGTGGAACGCGCCCTGAGCGGCTGGTTCGCCGCCTCGCTCGGCGCCACCGTCCGCATCGATGCGCTCGCCCTGTTCACGGAGGCCGAGCCCGGCGCCCCGTTCGCGCTGCACGCGGTGCATCCGCTGCGGCCGATCCCCGCTTCCCCACCTGTTTGCGCACCCGGATCCGAACCCGCACCCGTACCTGCCGAAGTCTCCACAGTCAGCGAAGGAACGAGATGACGCGCGAAACTGTGCTCCGCAACGCCCGCATCGTCCTGCCCGAGGAGATCCTGCACGGCTCGGTCGTGATCCGCGACGGCCTGATCGCCGGCATCAGCTCGGGCCAGACCGGCGTCGGCGAGGACCTGGACGGCGACTACCTGCTGCCCGGCGGGGTCGAGCTGCACACCGACCACCTGGAATACCACTTCTCCCCGCGGCCGGGCGTGCGGTGGGACCCGCTGCCCGCCGTGCTCGCCAGCGACGCGCAGCTGACGGCCGGCGGCGCGACCACGGTTCTCGACGCGGTGCGCATCGGTGCCGGCTCATCCGGCAAGAGCGACGTGGCGACAGAGCATGCCCGGCACCTGGCGGACTCGATCGAGCTGGCGGCCGACGCGGGCCTGCTGCGTGCGGAGCACGCGATCCACGTGCGCTGCGAGGTGTCCGCCGAGGACTGCCTCGACTCGTTCGGTGTGTTCGTGGACGACCCGTATGTGCGGCTGGTCTCCCTGATGGACCACACCCCCGGCCAGCGCCAGTACGCGGACATCGAGGTGTTCAAGCGGTACCAGGTCGGCAAGGGCAACATCACGGAGGCCGAGTTCGACGGCTACGTCGGTCCCCTCATCGAACGGTCGGCGCGCTACGCCGACGGCCACCGCCGCGCGATCGCGGCGCTCGCCGCCGAGCGCGGGATCCCGCTGGCCACCCACGACGACGCGACGGCCGACCACGTCGCCGAGTCGGTGGCTCTCGGGGGGTGCATCTCCGAGTTCCCGACCACCGTGCTCGCCGCCGCCGAGGCCGTGAAGCGTGGCCAGCAGATCGTCATGGGCGCCCCCAACATCGTCCGCGGCGGCAGCCAGTCGGGCAACGTGGCCGCGGCCGAGCTGCTCGAGCTCGGGCTGCTGCACATCCTCTCGTCCGACTACGTGCCGTCGAGCCCGCTGCAGGCCGTCTTCCAGCTGGCCGCCGACGGCGCGATCGGGCTGCCCGAGGGCGCGGCGCTGGTCAGCGGCAACCCGGCGCGGTCGGTCGGCCTCGACGACCGCGGCGAGATCACGGTCGGCAGGCGCGCCGACCTGGCGCGGGTGTGCGCACACGACCTGCCGGGGACCGAGCTCCACCCGCGAGGGCTGCGCGTGCCCGTCGTCCGCGGCGTGTACCGCGAAGGGCAGCGGGTGGCGTGAGCGCGGCGGCGGAGCGAACTCGAGATGCGGTGAGCGAGCCGATCGGGCCCGGCGCGTTCGTCGCGGTCGTGGGTGCCAGTGGCGTCGGCAAGGATGCCCTGCTGTCGTATGCCCGCGAGCATTCCGGTGACCTCGCCCGCTTTCCCCGGCGGATCATCACCCGCCCGCCGGGGCCCGGGGAGGACCACGAGCCGGTGAGCGAGGAGCTGTTCGCCCAGGCCCGCGACCGCGGTGACTTCGCCGTGTACTGGCAGGCGCATGGCCTCCGTTACGGCATCCTGGCGTCGGTCGACGCCGAGGTACGCGACGGCCGCGTCGTGGTCGTCAACGTCTCCCGCGCCGTGATCGACGAGCTTGCCGGCCGCTACCGGCGGCTCGTCGTCGTCCGGGTGACCGTGTCAGCGGAGGTTCGCGCGCGGCGACTGCGCGCCCGGGGCCGCGAGCCCGAACCCGGTATCGGGCAGCGCCTGGCCCGCCAGGACCCGGCCCCGGGCCACCGGGTCGACGCGGTGATCGAGAACGACGGCACGCTCGCCGAGGGCGGCGCCCAGCTGGTGCGTGTCATCAACGACGCGGCGGCCCGCCCGGCGGCCGCCCGCTGAACGGCCCGGAACCGCGCGCCGTCACCAGGTGCGGAGGGTGACCTTCTGGGGCTGGCCGAAGTCGGCGGCGACGGTGGTGAAGGTCCAGTCGCCGGGCGGGCCGGGCTGGGCGGTGAGGCAGAAGCGGCCGGCGAGGGTGGCGAAGCCGCGGGCCCAGACGTCACGTAGCCAGCTGAACGGCAGCTCGATGGCGATGACGCCGTCGGTTCGGCGGGCGGCGGCTGGCGAGGCGGCCAGGCGGACGTCGAGTGTGGCGCCGCCGCCGAGCCATCCGCGGGCGGCGGTCAGCGCACGGCCGTACAGGGCGGCGTGCAGCGCGGGGAGCGCCGCGGTGACCCGCGGGTCGTCGTCGGCGATCCGCTGCGCCCAGGTGGCGACGACGGTGGCGACGAGCCGGTCGGGCAGCGCGCCGGGTAGCCGCAGCAGCATGGGGAGCGGCTCGTCGTTCTGGTGTGGTCCCGGGCCTGAGACGCCTCCGTGGCTGAAGCCGCCGCCGTAGAAGAAGTGGCTGTGGCTGACGAAGGCGCCCTGGCCGCCGGACACCGCGCCGGGCCACGGCGGGCCCGGCGGCGCGGGCCATGGGCCTGGCGACCCGAAGGTGGCCGCGACAGCTCTGGCTGGGACATTCAGACCACCAGGCCCACCTGTGACCCCGATGGCTCGGGGGTCGAGGTGGTCGGCGGCGCCGCGGCTCGCGAGCAGCAGTACGTCGAGATCAGCGCGGTGGCGCTGCCAGGCGTCGAGGATCTGGATGCAGGGCATGGGCTGACCGCCGAGCGCGGCGAGCGTGCGTTCGCCGTCGGGGTCGTCGTGGTCGGGCGTGCCGAGCTCGCCCTCGGACCACCGGAGCCGGTGGTTGGCGTCGCCGCAGAGGATCGTCTCCTCGAGGGGTGTCAGGCCGGCCCACCAGGAGGGTGTCACCGCGCGTCGTCCCAGGTCAGGGGCACGGCGATGACGGCCCGGGCCCGGTCGGTGGTGAGGATGATGTCGAGCCGCGTGGCCTTCGGGTCGAGCGCCGGCCAGAAGCCGAGGGTGCCGGAGACGATGCCGCCGCCGCCGCTCCAGCTGCCGAACCGGCCCAGGTGGACGTTGCCGCGGTCGTCGAGCGCGGAGAACGTCACGAAGACCTGGTCGAGGGTGGAGCCGCCGGCCATGCCGACCTCGAATGGGCCGGAGAGCTCGACGTCGCACTGGAATCCGGCATCGGTGGAGGTGAGGTCCATGAGGACGGCGCTGACCTGGTCGAACACCGGTGTGGCCACGCCGACGAACAGGGTCCCCGCCGGCCCGCCGGTGTCGCCGCGGCGGGCGAGCAGCGAGCGCCACGGTTCGGTCGCCCCCGGGGGCGGCGGGACGTGTGGCGGTGCGGGCGGTGGGGCCTGCCTCCGTGCGGGCGGCGGGGCCTGCTGCCACGCGGGCGGCGGGATGAGCTGGCGGCCGACCTGGGTGAGCGCCTCGTGGACCGCGTGGGTGGCGGCGATCGCGGGATCGGCGGGATCGACGAGGCCTGCGGCGGTCAGGGCCTCGAGGGCCTCGGGCAGCGAGCGGGACTGGGGACTCCTGAAACCGGTTCCGGCCAGGCACTGGGCCAGGTAGCGCTCGACCGCGTCGGCCTCGGTGAGGTCCTCGATCGTGACCATCCGGTCGCCCAGGCTCGGGCCGAGCTCGACGCGCTCTCCGTAGAGCTCGATCCAGGTGGTGTCGGGCGCCAGCGCGGGCCGCAGCGTCAGGGACCCGCGCCACTGAAGGGCCGTGCCGCCGCCGGAGAACTCCGACGAGGTGACCGTGTTTCCGTAGTCGTCGGTCACGGTGATCGAGGGCACCCCGGTGACGCCGATCGGCATGGCCGCTGGGCGGCCCCCCACGTGGGGCGGGACCTGGGCATTCGATCGGAAGATGATGGCGAGGCGGGTCTCGGCCTGGCTGAGGATGACGTAGCGGATCTCCAGATCACCCGTCGGCTGCCTGATCACGCGGTGGCACAGGGCGATCCGGCGAGGCCCCTGAGCCGTGGCCGAGGGTGGCCCGAAGGCCGAGGGTGGCCCGACGTGAGCTGGCCCGCCCAGGCCACGCAGCGCGCGGACGCGGGCGTAGTCCTCGACGACGCGGCGCGCCACCGGGGCGGCGACCGCGCCGACGGTCGCCAGGGCCCGGGCCTGCTCGACCAGCGGGTCACCGTGCGGCTGCTGGTTCCCACCGGAGAGCAAAGCTCTCTCCCCGAGCAGGCGGAGGTAGAGCTCACCGTCAAATCCGTCCACTTCGGAAAGCCTGCCACACTGCGGATGTGAGTGGTCAGTCCTCCGTAACCAAGGCGCTCGGCCTCGCCGTCGCGGCCAGGGTCCCCGTGCTGCTCTGGGGTCCTCCCGGCACGGGCAAGACCTCGGCGGTCCGGGCGATGGCCGAGGCGGCGGGCTGGCCATGCGAGACGGTGATCTCCTCGATCCGGGAGCCGTCGGACTTCGCCGGGCTGCCGATCGTGACCGGCGTCGACGGGACGGCCCGGGTGGAGTTCGCCCCGCCCCGGTGGGCATCGCGGCTGGTCGGCGCCGGGCACGGGCTGGTGTTCTTCGACGAGATCTCCACCGCGCCCCCGGCGGTGCAGGCCGCGCTGCTGCGGGTCGTGCTGGAACGCACCGTCGGTGATCTCACCCTGCCCGCCGAGGTCTCGGTGGTGGCCGCGGCCAACCCGCCGGAGCAGGCCGCCGACGGCTGGGATCTCTCCGCGCCGCTGGCCAACCGGTTCTGCCATCTGGACTGGCCGCTGGACGCGCGCGCCGTGGCCGACGGATTCGTCGGCGGCTGGCCGACCGTCCCGCCGCCCCGGTTCGCCGCCGACTGGGCCGAACGGATCCCGGTGGCCCGCAGCTGGGTGGCCGGGTTCCTGACCGTGCGACCGGAGCTGACCATCGCCGTGCCCGAGGCGGCCGTGACCGCCGGCCGGGCGTGGCCGAGCCCGCGGACCTGGGAGATGACGGCGCGACTGCTCGCCGCCGCGCGGTCCTGCGACGTCGACGACACGGTCGTCTCGCTGCTGGTCCGCGGCTGCGTCGGGCCGGGCGCGGGGGCGGAGCTCCTGACCTGGCTGGTCGAGGCGGACCTGCCCGACCCCGAGGCGGTGCTCGCGGACCCGGACTCGTTCGTGCTGCCCGAGCGGGGTGACCGGGCCTATGCGGCGCTGTCCTCGATCGCGGCGGTGGTCGCCGCGGACCCGAGCTCGGGGCGTTGGGAGCGGGGCTGGCGGGCCTTCGGGCGTGCCGCCGGCGCGGCTCCCGACGTCGCCGCGGCCGCCGCCCGCACGCTGGTCCGCTGCCGGCCGCCCGGCGCCCCGGTCCCGCCCGAGGTGGCCGCGTTCGCCCCGCTGCTGCGCGAGGCCGGCCTGCTGGGATGAGCACCCTGGCCGGGCCGGAACGGACGAAGATCGCCGCCGCGCGGGTCTGGGCGGTCCACCGCCAGCCTTACCTGGCCAGGGCGCTGTTCGCCTGCGCCGTGGAGCCTGCGCCCGGAAGCGGCACGATAGCCGTCGACCGGGCGTGGCGGCTGCACGTCGACCCGGACCTGCTGGCCGGCTTCGATCCGGCCGAGCTTGGCCGGCTGTTCATCCATCTCACCAGCCACCTGATCCGCGATCACGCGGCCCGCGCCGAGGCGAACCGCGTCGCCGAGGACGAGAGCCGCGCCCGCTGGAACCGGTGCGCCGACGCGGAGATCAACGACGATCTCCAGGTCGACGGCTGCCGGCCGACCGTGGCCCCCGACCTGCCGGCGGATCTCGGCGCCTCGGACGGGTTGCTCGCCGAGGCCTACTACCAGGTAGCGGCGGACGGGCCCCGGCACTGGGACTGCGGGTCCGGAGCCGATGCCGGGGACCGGCCCTGGGACGGCCAGTGCGATGGTTCGCCCGGACCGCGCGACGGCTCGCCCGGCGGGCTCTCGGGTCCGCAGGGTGACCTGCTGCGGCTCACCGTCGCCGCGGACATCCAACGGCAGCAGGGAACCGAGCCGGGCACGGTCGCCGGCGGCTGGCTGCGGTGGGCCGAGGCCGTGCTGCCCTCCCGGGTCGACTGGCGACGGGCGCTCGCCGCCGAGATCCGCTCCGCGATCAGCGCCGCGGCCGGCGCGGTCGACTACAGCTACCGCCGGCCGTCCCGGCGGGCCCGTGCCGTGCCGGGCGTCGTGCTGCCCACGATGCGGCGGCCCGTTCCCGAGGTGGCGATCGTGTGCGACACCTCGGGCTCCATGCATGACGGCCTGCTCGCGCGGGCGCTCGCCGAGATCGACGGCATTCTGGTGCGAGCCGGGCTACGCGCGGACGGGGTGCGGGTGCTCGCGGTCGACACCACCGTGCACACGCTGCGACGGGTCAGCCGGGCCGGTCAGGTCCGGCTCGCCGGCGGGGGCGGCACCGACATGGGCGCCGGCATCGCCGCCGCCGCGGCGCTGCGGCCCCGCCCGTCGACCGTCATCGTGCTCACCGACGGCTATACGCCGTGGCCAGACCGGCCCCCGCCCGGGATCCGCGTCGTCGTCGGCCTCCTGCGTGACGGCGCCCAGCCCGGCGGCCACGGGAACCCGCCCGCGTGGGCTCGCGCGGTGGTCATCGAAGCCGAGGCCTGACGGTCCTGACGGTCGGGGCGCGGGCTTCCCGCCCAGGCGCGCGGGCGGGCCGGCGCGCCCGGGTCCGCGACGGGTACGCGACAGGCGCGTGACGGGTGACCGAAAGGACGATCAGGCATTGGCGGGACAAGTCGTTGGGGAGCGCGCCTATCCGGATACGGATCAACGTGAGCGGGCGAACCAGATTGGCCCGTTCACGACCGAATCCGCTGTTTTGTCCTGATGGACGCGGAACTGGTCCGGACGGGGAAGGAAACTCCGCGGCTGTGGCGCTTCTACCGGGTACGAAGCGTCGGCGCAACAGAAGGTCGATACCCTCGCACGATGCCTGTTCCGACGTCCCCCGGTGCCCCCGTTCCCACGCTGTCTCCTAGCCTGCAGGCCCTGCGCGCGACCGCGCTCGAGGTACTGCACGGAAACGACCTCGGCGACGTCACCAGGCCATCCCCCACCCTCTACCCACACCAGTGGCTCTGGGACTCCTGCTTCATCGCGATCGGGCTGCGGCACATCGACGCCGAGCGGGCCGCCGCCGAGGTGCTTTCCCTGCTGCGCGGTCAATGGCCGAACGGCATGATCCCGCACGTGATCTTCGCCGAGGTCGACGACTTCTACCACGCCGGCCCGCAGCGCTGGCGCTGCGACCGGTACGTGACGACGGCATCGGGTGCGCAGAGCACCGGCATCACCCAGCCGCCGATGATCGCCGAGGCCGCCGTCCGCGTGGGCGAGATGCTGGACCCGAAGGCCCGCGCCGACTTCTACCGCGCGCTGCTTCCCGGCCTGATCCGCTTCCACCAGTTCCTGCACACCGAGCGTGACCCCGACGACGACGGCCTCGTCACGCTGGTGCACTCGTGGGAGTCCGGGATGGACAACACGCCGCCGTGGATGGAGGCCACGCTGCCCATCACCCCGCGCCGGGTGAAGGTGCTGCGCCGGCTGGGCACGGCGGAGGCACTCGACGCGCTGCGCCGGGACGCGAAGGAGGTGCCGGCCGAGGAGCGGCTCACCTCGGCGGACCTGTTCACGCTGTACCGCGTCGTCCGGGAGCTGCGGCGGTCGTGCTACTCGTTCCGCAGCATCCGGGAGACCGACGTGCCGCTGGTCCAGGACGTCGCGTTCAACGCGATCCTGGTGCGGGCCAACGACCACCTCGTCGAGATCGCCGCCGAGGTGGGGGTGAAGCTGCCGAAGCAGCTGACCCGCTCGATGCGCCGCTGCCGGGAGGCGATCGAACGGCTCTGGTCGGAGTCGACGTACTACAGCCGGGACTTCCGCACCGGCGAACTGCTGCTGCATGAGACCGTCGGCGGTTTCCTTCCGCTGTACGCCGGCGTCGTTCCCGATGACCGGGTCGACGGCCTGGTGAAGGCCATGACGTCGCCTCGGTACTGGCCGCGGTACGGCGTGGCTAGCGTGCCCGCGGACGACCCCGCCTTCCTGCCGCGCTGCTACTGGCAGGGCCCCGCGTGGATCAACATCAACTGGCTGCTCGCCGACGGCCTGGAACGGTACGGCCGGCTGGACGCGGCCCGGGAGCTACGAGCGGGCATCCTGAACCTGATCTCGGGCTCGGGCCAGATGTTCGAGTACTACTCGCCGCTGGACGGCACGGGCGCGGGCAGCAACAGCTTCTCCTGGACGGCCGCGCTGCTGGTGGACCTGCTGGCCCGGCCGGACCTGCCGGAGATCGAGGCCACCGCGGCGCGCGCGGCCTCCCGGCTGGGGGTTTCCGGGGTGCCGGACGCCCGGCGCGCCAGCGACCAGCTGCCTTCGCCCCCGATCGGCTAGCTCCCCTCGGAGGGAATCCGGGCCGCGGGCCTATGGCGTGTCGCAAAGATGTGGCGTGGGTCACGCCGATTGGCCCGATTAGGCCCGGCGCGCCGGGTACTCCGTCTGGGTCGGGCAAGGGGATGTCCCGAGGGAGGGTCGGGCCGCGCGGCGTGATGTGGGTTTCTGCGCCGAGGGTATTGGCCTTACTTCGTGGCGTTACCTAAAGCAGCCCGAGGAGCGCTGGCGCCGGGGAAGTGCTACCCAGATAGTTGGTTGTTCTGACCACAGGTGCCGATCTGCGGGGTAGTCTTCGCGACAAGCGGGTTCAGTGCCCCGAGGGTGAGGGTCTACACTGCGGCGTAGGCCCGGCGTTCACTGCCGTCCGGCTGTGCCTGCGCGGGGAATCGGTTCGCGTCGTCAGACGTTACCTCCACGTGCAAGGACGACGACCCACCCGCACCGACCTTCGGATCTATCACTGATGACGCTGCCTGCTCTGGACCTTCACGACGACGCCCCGCGCGCGCGTACCAGCGCGCGGCGCCCGCGTCGGTCGACTGCTGCCCGTTCTTCCTCCGGCCGTACCCTGACGGCGGTCGCCGAGGACATCGATGAGCTCGACGTCAGCGCGGTCGCCGACCTGATAGCGCGCGGCCGTGAGTCCGGCGAGGTCAGCCGGTCTGAGCTGCGCGAGGCCCTCGAGTCCGCCGATGTCGGTACCGAGCTTCTGCCGGCGCTGGTCGCTCGGCTGACGGCCGCCGGCGTCGACGTCCTCGAGGAAGAGGAGGGCGAACGCGCCTCCCAACCCGCGGAGACCGGCCGGACGACGACCGAGCATGCGGGCACCGCCGACCTCGTGCGCATGTACCTGCGCGAGATCGGTCGAGTCCCACTGCTCAACGCCGCCCAGGAGGTCGAACTCTCCAAGCGCGTCGAGGCTGGGCTGTTCGCGGAACACAAGCTGGCCACGGCCGAGGAGCTCGGGACCGACCTGCGTCGGGACCTCAAGCAACTCGTCCGCGACGGCGAGGCCGCGAAGCAGCAACTCGTCTCGGCGAACCTGCGTCTCGTCGTCTCGGTCGCGAAGAAGTACAGCGGCCGAGGCATGACGCTGCTCGACCTGGTTCAGGAGGGCAACCTCGGCCTGATCCGCGCCGTCGAGAAGTTCGACTACGCCAAGGGTTACAAGTTCTCCACCTACGCGACCTGGTGGATCCGTCAGGCCATCGGCCGGGCGCTCGCCGACCAGGCTCGCACCATCCGCATCCCGGTCCACGTGGTCGAGCAGATCAACAAGATCACTCGACTGCAGCGACAGCTGGTCTCCACGCTCGGCCGTGAGCCGACCGACGAGGAGCTCGCGCTGGAGCTGGACATGCCGCTCGAGCAGGTCGTGGAGCTGCGCCGGTACGCGCAGGACACGGTCAGCCTGGAGACCGGCGTCGGCGACGACGGCGACTCCGTGCTCGGCGACTTCATCGAGGATGCCGACGCGACCTCGCCGGCGGACGCCGCCTCGTACGGCGCCATGCAGGACGAGATCGACAACGTGCTCGGCAACCTGTCGCCGCGCGAGCGCGAGGTGATGCGGCTGCGGTTCGGCCTCGCCGACGGCAAGCAGCACACCCTCGCGGAGGTCGGCAACCGCCTCGGCCTGACCCGCGAGCGGATCCGCCAGATCGAGCGCGACACCCTCCGAGAGCTCCGCAAGCCGGCCGTAGCCGGCCGCCTGCGCGAGTTCTTGGACTAGTCAGTTCTTAGATCTGGTCAAGGAAGTAGAAGGCCCGCCCCCTCGTCGGGGGCGGGCCTTCGTCGTTGTGCGGGGTACCTAGCGGATGAACGGCGCCAACGCCTCCGGGTTCGCGACCGCCGCGAGGCTTACGGCTCGGTCCAGGGGGACGCCGGTCAGGAGGCGCTTGACGGGGACCTCGAGCTTCTTGCCGGTGAGGGTTCTGGGGATGTCCAGGACCTCGATGACGCGGTCGGGGACGTGGCGAGGGGAGAGCTCGGCACGGATCTCGGCCTTGAGGGCCTCGCCCAGCGCCGGGGTCAGGCTGCCGCGCCTGGTCGGGACGACGAACAGGAACAGCTGACCGCTCTGGCCCGGACCGGAGGTGTCGACGACGAGGCTGTCGGCGATGCCCTCGAACCGCTCCACCACCCGGTACAGCTCCGCGGTTCCGAGCCGGACGCCGCCCCGGTTCAGCGTCGCGTCCGAACGGCCCTCGATGACGACGGCCCCGCCCAGGGTGAGCCGGGCGAAGTCGCCGTGCCGCCACACGCCCGGATACATCGAGTAGTAGCTCTCCCGCAGCCGGGAGCCGTCCCGGTCGCCCCAGAACAGCAGCGGCATCGACGGCATCGGCGCGGTCACCACCAGCTCGCCGACCTCGTCGACGACCGGCCGGCCCTGCTCGTCGAAGACGTCCACGGCGCAGCCGAGCGCGCGCAGGCCGATCTCGCCGGCGCGTACCGGCATGGTGGGCAGCGCCGCGGCGAGCGGCCCGCACACGTCCGTGCCGCCGCTGATCGACGTCAGCAGGATGTCCGGCTTCACCGAGTCGTACACCCAGGCGTAGCCGTCGGTGGACAGCGGCGAGCCGGTCGACCCGAGCGTGCGCAGCGTCGACAGGTCGGCGACCACGCAGGGGGACAGCCCCCGGCCGAGGCAGCTGTGCAGGTACGCCGCCGACACGCCGAGGCAGGTCAGGCCGATCGCCTCGACCAGCCGCCACAGGGTCGACAGGTCCGGAAAGCTGGGACTGCCGTCGTAGAGCACGATCGTCGACCCGACGAGCAGGCCGGAGACGAGGAAGTTCCACATCATCCAGCCGGTGGTGGTGAACCAGCAGAAGCGGTCATCCGGGCCCAGGTCCAGCAGGAGCGCGAGCGACTTCAGGTGCTCGAGCAGGATCCCGCCGTGGCTGTGCACGATCGGCTTGGGCAGCCCGGTGGTGCCGGAGGAGTAGAGGATCCACAGTGGGGCGGCGAACGGCATCGGCTCGAACTGGGGCACCTCCTCCAGGCCGATGACCAGCTCGTCCCACCAGGTCATCCCCGGCAGGTTCAGCCGCTCGGCGCGCTCGACGACGTCGGCGGCCACGTACGGGACGACGACGGTCGCGGCCAGGCCGGGCAGCACCTCGACCAGCTCGGCGATGTTGTTCAGGATGTCGTGCGGCGTTCCGTTGTAGGCGTAACCGTCGACGACGACCAGCACCTTCGGCGCGATCTGGCTGAACCGGTCCGCCAGCCCCGACGGGCCGAAGTCCGGCGAACAGCTCGAGAAGACCGCGCCTATGCTCGCGGTGGCGAGCATCAGGATCACCGTGTGGGCACAGTTCGGCAGGACCGCGGCCACCCGGTCACCGCGGTGCACCCCCAGGCGGCGCAACCCCGCGGCGCACCGGGCCACCTGGCGGCGCAGCTCGTCCCAGGAGATCACGACCGTCGCCGCGTCCTCCCTGACGGCGATCAGCGCCGGCCCCGGGCCGCGCCGGCTCAGGGCGTTCTCGGCATAGTTCACCTTCGCGCCAGGGAACCAGACCGCGCCGGGCATCCGCGCGTCGGCCAGCGCGGGGCCTTCGCCTCGCTGGCCGCGGACGCCGCAGAAGTCCCAGATCGTGTCCCAGAACGTGCCGGGCTCGGAGGCGGACCACCGCCACAGCTCCTGCGGGCCGGCGAACGACAGGCCATGCTCGGTGGCGAGGAACTCGAGGTAGTGCGTCATCCCGGCGTCGCGTACGCGTTCGGCCGACGGCTCCCACAGCAGCGTGCCGGCCCGCACCACCTCGGTCGTGCCCTCGTCGGAGGTCTGCGCCATCTCGTTGCCCGCCACGTGACCTGACCCTAGTCAATCGGCCTGGGCATTCCACCCCTACCACCACGTGACGGTCGATGACCGCGATGGGGACCACCCGGCGAAACCGGTCGGTGGCGCGGCGCCGCACGGGGTGCCGAGGCGTCCCGGACCTCCCAGGCCGCGGACCTCGCGGCGGACCTCTCGGACCGGGTCTCGCCGATGCCGAAGGCCGTCGCGGGGCGGACCGGCGGGCTACCGTCTTCCCATGGAGACGATCGGCGGCGCGAGCGACGGCTCGGCGCGCAGCGCCGCCGGGCTCGGCGGCGGAACCGAGCCCGGCCAGGCTGGCGGGACCGGCCAGGCTGGCGAGCCCCGCCAGGACACCCTGGTGGTCTGGGACGAGGCGATGCTGGGCTACGACTTCGGCCCGCACCACCCGCTACACCCGGTGCGCCTCGCGTTGACCATGGACCTGGCGACGCGCGCGGGTGTGCTCGCGTCGCCGGGGATCGTGACCGCCGCCGGTTCGCTCGCGTCCGACCAGCTGATCGAGCTGGTGCACGACCCCACCTACGTCGCCGCGGTCCGCCACGTGGGCGCCCCCGGTGCGGGAAACCCACGGCTGGCCGCGATGTTCGCGCTAGGCACCGCGGACAACCCCGTGTTCCAGCGCATGCACGAGGCGGCCGCCGCGGTGACCGGCGGAACGCTCGACGCCGCGCGGGCGGTCTGGTCGGGTACCCACCAGCACGCGGTGGCGCTGGCGGGCGGCCTGCACCACGCGATGCGCGCCGGCGCGAGCGGGTTCTGCGTCTACAACGACCCCGCGGTGGCGATCGCCTGGCTGCTGTCGGCCGGAGCCCGCCGCGTCGCCTACGTCGACATCGACGTGCACCACGGCGATGGTGTGCAGGCCGCGTTCTACGACGACCCGCGGGTGCTCACGATCTCGCTGCACCAGACGGGCCGTAGCCTCTTTCCCGGCACCGGGTTCCCGGACGAGGTCGGGGCCGGGGACGCCGAGGGGACCGCGGTCAACGTGGCGCTCCCGCCGGGCACCGACGACGCCGGCTGGTTGCGGGCGTTCTCGGGGGTGGTGCCGGTTCTGCTGCGCCAGTTCCGGCCGGACGTGCTGGTCACCCAGCACGGCTGCGACACCCACCGCCTCGACCCGCTCGCCGACCTGAGGCTGACCGTCGACGGCCAGCGGGCCTCCTACCTGGCGCTGCACGACCTGGCGCACGAGGTGGCCGGCGGGCGCTGGCTCGCCTGCGGCGGTGGCGGATACGCGCTGGAGACCGTCGTGCCGCGAGCCTGGACCCACCTGCTGGCGATCGCGGCGCACGCGCCCCTGCCGGTGGACCGCCCGCTGCCGGAACAGTGGCGCGAGTGCGCGCCTGGCCGGGTGGACGCGGCCACGCTGCGCCCGCCTGGGCGGGGCGTGGCGATGCCGGCGGCATTCGGCGACGGCGGTGGCCCGGTCACCCACCACCCGTGGGACGCGGGCGAGGGCGACCCGGACGACGCGCTCGACCGGGCGGTCGCGGCCACTCGCCGCGAGGTGCTGCCCCTGCATGGCCTCGACCCGCTTCGTGACCGTTAGCGACACCGTGGTCAGCGACACCGTGGTCACCGGCGCCGTGGTCAGCGATCTCGTGGTCGGCGGACACCGTGGCTGACCAGGCCGCGCTCCCACCGGGGTACCCGGCGGGCTGGGAGGCCGACGTGATCCTCTCCGACGGTGGGACCGCGCACATCCGCCCGATCCTGCCGTCCGACGGCCCGCGGCTGCTGGCCTTCTGGGACCGGCTGTCGGAACGTTCGATCTACCTGCGGTTCTTCGGGGTGCGCCGGCGGCTCAGCCCGGCCGACGTGGACCGGTTCACGATCGTCGACCAGTCGGTGCGCGGCGCCCTCGTCGCGCTCATCGGCGCCGAGCTCGTCGCCCTCGCGCACTGGGAGGGCGTGCCTGCGGCCGAGACGCCGGCCACGCCGGCCACGCCGGCCGCGGTGGCGGACGAGGCGCCCCGAGGCGGGCCGCTCACCCGCCCGGCCGCGGGCGCCGAGGTGGCGTTCCTCGTCGAGGACGCCCAGCAGGGCCGTGGGCTCGGCTCCGTGCTGCTCGAGCACCTCGCCGCCGCCGCCTGGGAGCGTGGCGTCCGCCGGTTCGACGCGGAGGTGCTGGCCGAGAACCAGACGATGACCCGGGTCTTCCTCGACGCCGGCTACAAGGTGTCCAGGACCTGGGATTCCAGCGTGATCCGGCTGTCGTTCGACATCGCCCCCACCGAGAAGTCGGTGGACGTGATGCGGGCCAGGGAGCACCGGGCCGAGGCCGCGTCCATCGGACGGCTGCTGCGCCCGCGCGCCGTGGCGGTGATCGGCGCCTCCCGCCGCGCCGGCGCGACCGGCAACGCGGTGCTGCGCAACCTGCTGAACGGCGGGTTCGACGGCCCGGTCTACCCGGTGAACCCGGTGGCGGCCGCCGGGTCGGGCGCCGTCTCGTCGGTCCGGGCGTTCGCCAGCGTCGAGGACGTCGACGGCCCGGTGGATCTCGCGGTGCTGTGCGTGCCGCCGGCCGAGGTCGACGAGGCGGTCGCGGCCTGCGGGCGGCACGGCGTGCGCGGCCTGGTGGTGATCACGGACCTGCGCGACGAGCCGGCGGAGGCGACGCTCGCGGCCGCCGCCCGAGCCGCGGGCATGCGGGTGGTGGGGCCCGCGAGCCTGGGAGTGCAGAGCCCAGCGGCGGGCCTGAACGCCTCGCTGACGACCCAGATGCCACCTCCTGGACGGATCGGCTGTTACTCCCAGTCCGGGCCGCTGGGGACCGCCATGCTGACAGCCGCGGAGACCCGCGGCCTGGGGATGTCGGTGTTCGT
The DNA here is from genome assembly GCF_000235425.2 of Pseudofrankia saprophytica. Lineage (NCBI taxonomy): Bacteria > Bacillati > Actinomycetota > Actinomycetes > Frankiales > Frankiaceae > Pseudofrankia > Pseudofrankia saprophytica. The sequence goes on along the minus strand of NZ_KI912267.1, from coordinate 5,268 downwards.
GTCCGCCGGGGACCGCGCCGACGTCAGCGGCAACGACATGCTGCAGTACTGGGAGGACGACCCGGCGACCGACGTCGCGCTGCTGCACCTGGACACGTTCGGCAACCCGCGCAAGTTCGCCCGGCTCGCCCGCCGGGTCGGGCGCTCGCTCCCGGTCGTGGTCGTGCGCGCCGGGCGTTCGGAGCTGGACGCGGCGCTGCTGCGGCAGGCCGGCGTGATCGCCGTCGACCGGGTCTCGGCGGGCTTCGACGTCGCGCAGCTGCTCGCCAACCAGCCGCTGCCCAGCGGCGACCGGGTGACCGTCATCGGCGACTCGCGCGCGCTGGTTCGCCTCACGGTCGAGGCGGCCGAGGGTGTCGGCCTGTCGGTCGAGTCCGTCCTGCTCAAGCTTGGCAGCTCACCGGAGCTGCACGCCGAGGCGATGCTGTCGGCCGCCGAGCGGTCGGACGCGCTGATGGTCACCGTCGCCCCGCTGCCGCCGCTGCCGGTCGCCCCGCTGGCCACGGCCGTCGCCGCCGTCGCCGCGCGGCTGGACATGCCGGTGCTGGCCAGCGTGCTCGGCGGCGCGCCGATACCCGAGCTCGGCGCGGTGCCGGCCTATCCCTCGCCGGAGGGGGCCGTGGCGGCGCTGCGCCGGGTGGTGGCGTACGCGGAATGGAGGTCGCGCCCGCTGGGCGCCGTTCCGGTCCTCGACGTACGGGTCGACGCGGCCAGGGCACTCGTGGGCGGCCGGGTGGGCTGGCTGGACGACGCGCAGAGCGCGGCGCTGCTCGGCTGCTATGGCGTGCCCGTCGAGCCGGTGATCCGGGCGGAGAACGAGGACGCCGCGGTGAGCGCCGCCGACCGGCTGGGCTGGCCCGCGGTACTCAAGGCCAGGTCACGGCCCTACCGGCACCGGCCCGAGCTCGGCGGCCAGCGCCTCGCGCTGCCGGACGAGACGGCGATGCGGGCGGCCTGGGCCTCCCTGCGCGCCCAGCTCGGGCCGGACGTGCCGCTGGTGGTGCAGCGGATGGCGCCCGCCGGTGTGGCCGTCGTGCTGGGCTCCGAGGAGCACCCCCGCTACGGGCCACTGGTGTCGTTCGGCCTGGCGGGGCCGGCGATGGACCTGCTCGGCGACCGGGCGCACCACATCCTGCCGCTGACCGATGTAGACGCCGACCGGCTGCTCGGTTCGGTGCGGGGGGCTCCGCTGCTGTCCGGGTACCGCGGCTCACGGCCGGTGGACGTCGCGGCGCTGCGGGAGACGGTCCTGCGGGTCGCCCGGCTCGCCGACGACCTGCCCGACGTCGCGCGGCTCGTCCTGGACCCGGTGATCGTGTCGGCCCAGGGCGTGACGGTGCTGTCCGCGGAGGTGATCGCGGGGCCGCCGCGCCGGCGCGCCGACGCCGGCCCGCGGCGGTACTGGACGGCACCCGCGCCCGGCGCGGGTGCCGCCTACTGACGCTGTCCGCTCAGCTCACATCGCCAGCTCATATCGTCAGCAGGGTCACACTCGATGGTGCCGCTCGCACCCGCGGCCACATCCGGCGCGGATTGTGACCTGGGCATGTCGCCGCGGATACATGATGGTGCTATTCGGCGCAAACCGGTCGTCGGCAGGGGAGACGTGGGTGGGCTGACGGGCCGATCGAGCGTCCAGGCGCCCGTCGAGAGGGCGTTTCCCGCCTTGCCGGGGCGCCAGGGTTCGGCCCGGTTCCACACAACATGTTCCCACCGTCGACAATCGGGACCCATGACTCCGTCCTCTGCCGCCGAGCCGTCCGGTCGCCAGCCAGCGGGCCAGGGGGGCGCGTACGTGTCGCCATGGCCGGAACACGGATTCGGCACCCCAGAGGACGCGGACCCACGGTCCGGCACGGCGCCGTGGCCACCGGCGGCCCAGCCCGGCGGCCAGGAGTGGAGCGAGCGCAGCTGGGACGGCGGTCAGGACTGGAGCACGTCGGCGGTCTGGCCGCCGGCGGCCGCGACCCGCCCGGAGCAGGGGCACCTCGCCGGGCACGCGCAGCCGCCGGGCCAACCGGCCGGTTCCCCCTACCCCGGCGCCGACCCGCTCGGCGGCGCGCGGACCGGGTACGAGGACGCAGCCGGCAACGGCACCCACGTCGCCGGCGGCCATGCCGCCGGTAACCACGTCGTCGGCAACCACCTGGCCGGCAACCAGGTGGCCGGCAACCAGGGCGCTGACCCCGCGGACAACGGCGGGCCGAGCAACGGCGCCTACGGTGCCACCGCCTACAGCCCTTACCAGAACGGGGCCTACGGCGCCAGCGCGTACGGCGAGGGCGCCTACGACCGCGGCTCGTACGAAGCCGGCGGGTATGCCGCCGGCGGCTACGTCGGTGGCGCCGGCTATGGCGCCGCCGCCCCGGGCGGCAACGCCGGTGGCTACGACTCCGGTGACTATGCCCGCGGCCAGACGCCCGGGTATGAGCTTCCCCAGGAGGCCCGCGGCTACGACCGGGGGTACGCCGCCGGCTTCGACGTCGCGGCACCCCCCGGCGGCCAGGGCCAGCCGCCGGCGTCCGGCGCCTACGGCGACCCGTCCACCGCGCGGCAGGCCTATGGGCAGGACCCGTACGGCCCGGCGGCCCGGCACTCCGCCCCGCCCGCC
>NZ_KI912267.1:0-2557 GCF_000235425.2 Pseudofrankia saprophytica | reverse complement strand
CCGGGGCTCGCCACGACGCCCCCACCGCCACCCAGCTTTCCGCCCGGCGAGTTCCCGCAGTTCGCCGGCCAGGTCCCACCGCCGCCGCCCGGGCCCGCGCCGTCCCCGCCCGCGCCGGTCCCCCCGCCGCCTCCGCAGCCCCCGGCAGCCGTGCCGCCTCCCGGCGTGCCGGGAGGCGGAGCCGGCCAACTGGGTCAGCCGAGCCAGCCCACCCCGTCGTCGGGCGACGCCGGCCAGGGCGGCCCGCAGACGGGCGCGGCGGCCGGCCCCGCGGTCGGCGGCGCGCTGCCGACCTCGGCCGCGGTCGCGGAGACGCTGTTCAGCCAGGCGCCGATCGCGCTCGCGTTCCACGACTCCGCCGGCCGCTACGTCCGTGTCAACGAGGTGCTCGCCCGGCTCAACGGCAGGCCGGTGGCCGACCACATCGGGCGCACCGCGCCCGAGCTGCTCGGCGAGATCGGCCACGAGCTGGCCACCCTGCTCGGCCGCGCGCTGCGCACCGGTGAGCCGGTCGGTGACCTGGAGATGAGTGTCGCGACCGGTGGTGCCGGGCCGACGCAGACCTGGCAGGCCAGCTGGTACCCGGTGCCAGGGCCTGCGGGCGCCCCGCTGGGCGCCGTGTTCGTCGCGATCGACGTGAGCGGCCGCCGGGACGCAGAGCAGGAGGCGGCGCGCGAGCGTGAGCGCCTGCGGCTGCTGGCCGAAGCCGTCGCGTCCGATGTGCTGCGGGCCGGGCCGGACGGCGCCTTCGACGGCGACATGCCGCGTTGGCGGGCGGCGACCGGCCAGCGGCGCGCCCAGTCCGACGGGCCCGGCTGGCTGGACGCCGTGCACCCGGGTGACCGGGAGACCGTACGGCGCGCCTGGCACAGCGCGGTGGAACGCGGCGAGAGCTTCGAGGCGGAGTTCCGCGTGCTGGGCGCCGACGGCGCAGAGCGCGTCATGACCGCGCGGGCGCTGGTGGTCTCGGGCGGCGGCGAGTGGGTCGGCGCCCTGACGGACATCACCGAGCTGCGGGCGGCCCAGGCCACCAGCGAGTCCTCGGCCGGACGGGTGCGGGCCGCCACCGACCGGGTCGAGCAGATCCAGCGGGTCACCGCGGCGCTTGCCAGGGCCGTGACCAGCGACGACGTGGTCGCGGTCATCATGGACGCCGGCCGGGCCCTCGGCGCCTCCGGCCGCGGCGTCGCGCTCATCGACGACGCGCGTGAGCAGCTGACCTTCCGTGCCCTGCAGGGCTACTCGGCCGAGTACACGGCGCGCTGGTCGAGGATCAGCCTCGGCGCCGTCCACCCGGCCGCCGAGGTGGTGCGCGGCCGCCGCTCGCTCTTCCTGGCCAGCCGCGAGGAACTGACCACGCGCTGGCCGGTGCCGGACCTCGTCGCGGCCGTGGGCGCCTCCGACGACCGGGCCTGGGCGCTGCTGCCGCTGGCCACCGGCGACGCCCCCACCGGCGTGCTGATGTTCGGTTTCCGCTCGGCCAGGGATTTCAGCCTGGACGAGCGGGGCTACCTGGAGCTGCTCGCCGATCAGTGCGCGCTCGCCTTCGACCGGGCCGCGCTGTTCGAGGGGGCGCTCGCGCAGGCCGCCGCCGGCCGTGTCGCCCAGGATCACACCGCCGCCGCGCGCGCCGACGCCGACCGGGCCGGCCGCCGGCTGGAGGTGCTCGCCGCCGTCACCGCGGCCATGAACGCCACCGCCGCCCCCGACCCGGCCGCCGCGGCGGCGCTCGCGGCGGCGGCCACCCCGGACCGCGCCCTGCGCGCCCTCGCCGAGGCGGCCGTCGGTGAGATCGCCGACCTGTGCGCCGTGTACCTGCTCGCGGACCCCGCGTCCGCCGGCGACGGCCAGCCAGCCGGGGCAGGTGAGCCCGGCCGCGCGCCCGCCGCAGTGGCCGGTGACGGCGGTGAGAACGACCCAAGCTCATCGCGGGACCCGGGTGCCAGTCCGCCGGGAACCCCGGCCGTGCCGGCGTTGCTGCGCGTGGCGGCCGCCGCGGTGCCGGGCATCGAAGACCCGCCGAGGCCGCGGCCGGTCCGCTGGCCGGCGGCCAGCACCGTGGCCCAGGCTTTCAGCACGGGCAAGCCCTGGCTGAGCACCGCGCGTGACGCGAGCGGCCCTCAGACCTCCCGGCAGACGCTCCAACGGATCTCCCGGCAGACCTCCCGAATCACTGACCTCTCGCCAGATCCGCCAGCGGACCGCCCAACAGGCCTCCCCGCAGACCTCCCTGATCACGACCTCCCAGATCGGCTTCGCCAGTCCGGCAGGGACCCCGTTCGCCAATCTGGCGGGGACCCCGGGCTTCGCCGGTCTGGCGGCGATCCCGTCGCCGATCCGGCCGGATTCTCGGACTCCGCCGGTCTGGGCGGAACCACGGCGGGGGCCGCCGCGGGCGCGGAGCAGCCCACGCGGGCGTTGTCGGCCGCGTCGGCGGACGAGGTGCGTTGGGCGCGCAGGGCTGGCGCGCACACCGTGGCGGCGGCGCCGATCCTGCGCCGCGGCCGCCCGGTGGGTGTCGTGCTGCTGGCCGCGGCGGGTGAGCGCCCGCCGCTGG